>JAUWVK010000068.1 GCA_030617485.1 Gammaproteobacteria bacterium | reverse complement strand
ATTCGTGCAAACATAATTTTATGGTGTGCTCTTGGTAAAGGTTAATTGCCGTGACTGGGTAAATTGCCGCTAATGTAACAATGACGGGGGCTTTCGGCAAGGTGCGAGGGATTTTCTGGCATCATTATTAACGATATGTTCATCATTTGTGATAGATTCTGCACTCTTTTTTACGGCCTATAGAAATGCCTTCAGTCTGATAGTAACGAGAGATTCTGCATGTCCCTGGAAAAACAAGATATTGAAAAAATCGCCCACCTGGCGAGGCTTGGCATCAATGATGATGACGTGCCTGATTATGTGCGAAATCTGACCAACATTCTTGATCTGGTGGAGCAAATGAACGCCACGGATACGGATGGTGTTATGCCAATGGCTCATCCGTTAGATGCTCATCAACGATTACGTGCTGATGAAGTAACCGAGAAAAATCAGCGGGAACATTTTCAGGAAAACTCACCTGAAGTAGAAGCGGGTTTATTTTTAGTGCCACAGGTCATTGAATAGTGGGTCAACAAGTAAGAAGAAACTGAAATAGTTATGCATAACAAATCCATTAAAGAATTATCACAAGGTTTAGCGAGCGGAGAGTTTTCATCCGAGGAGCTTACGCGTGTTTATTTAAACCGCATTGAAAAATACGGAACTGAACTTAATGCGTTGGTTACGTTAACTGCGGATGAAGCGATATGTGAAGCGCGTGCCGCAGACCAATTAATAAAAAATGGGAAAGCCGGTTCGTTAACGGGAATACCCATGATGCATAAAGATATCTTTTGTACCGAGGGCGTTAAAACATCCTGCGGTTCAAAGATGCTGGATAATTTTATCGCGCCATACGATGCCGCTGTGGTGAGTAAATTTAGAAAGGCTGGTATGCCCATGTTGGGTAAAACCAATATGGATGAGTTTGCGATGGGCTCATCCAATGAAACCAGTTATTACGGTCCGGTAAAAAATCATTGGGATAAAGAAACAGTACCGGGTGGTTCATCTGGCGGTTCGGCATCGGCGGTCGCAGCGCGATTAACGCCAATGGCAACAGGCACTGATACAGGTGGCTCCATTCGTCAGCCGGCAGCACTTTGCGGTATTACCGGAATTAAACCAACCTATGGTCGTGTATCTCGTTACGGCATGATTGCGTTTGCATCAAGTCTTGATCAGGCAGGACCGATGACACGCAGTGCAGAAGATGCGGCGTGGATGTTGAACGTCATGGCAGGCTTTGATGAGCGCGACTCCACCAGTGTTGAGAAAGATGTGCCGGACTACACTGCTGGGATTGGCAATAAACTTGATGGTTTAAAAATTGGTTTACCCAAAGAATATTTTGGTGAGGGGTTGAGTGAACAGGTTCGCTGTGTTGTTGATGCTGCTATCGAGGAATACAAAAAACTTGGCGCTGAAATTATAGAAATCAGTTTGCCGAACTCCGGTTTATCAGTTCCAACTTATTACGTGGTTGCACCCGCAGAATGTTCTTCTAATCTGTCACGTTTCGATGGCGTTCGTTTTGGTTATCGTTGTGAAAAGCCCCAAGACCTTGAGGATCTTTACAAACGTTCGCGAGGTGAAGGTTTTGGTGCTGAAGTGAAGCGCCGCATTATGATTGGCACCTATGCTTTATCGGCCGGCTATTACGATGCGTATTACTTAAAGGCGCAACGTTTACGTCAGTTGATTAGCGATGACTTTAAACAGGCCTTTGAAAAGGTGGATGTCATTATGGGTCCCACTGCACCGGATGTGGCGTTCAAGATTGGTGAAAAGACCAGCGACCCAGTCAGCATGTATTTGTCTGATATCTACACCATTGCCACTAATCTGGCTGGTCTGCCGGGGATGTCGATTCCTGCGGGTTTTGTGGCAGGCAACTCTTCATCAGGTAACTCTTTATCGGGTAACCAGGGCGACATGCCGGTGGGTTTGCAAATCATAGGCAATTATTTTGATGAGTCGCGTTTGTTGAATGTGGCGCATCAGTATCAACAAAATACAGACTGGCATGCACGTACGCCGGCTGGTTTTGAATAGGACCTAATTTTAAATAGGGCAAATTTTTTATAGGACAAGCGAATGGTTTGGGAAGTTGTCATAGGGCTGGAGATTCATGCTCAGCTCGCCACCAAAAGTAAAATTTTTTCCGGCGCCTCTACGGCGTATGGCGCGGAGCCCAATACACAGGCCTGCGCGGTGGATTTGGGTTTGCCGGGGGTGTTACCGGTGTTAAACAAAGAAGCTGTGCGCATGGCGGTTAAATTTGGTTTAGCGATTGATGCTGACGTGTCACGTCGTTCGGTGTTTGCGCGCAAAAATTATTTTTATCCTGATTTGCCCAAAGGTTACCAAATTAGTCAGATGGAGTTGCCGATTGTTGGCGTGGGCGAACTCGAGATCGAGCTGGAAGATGGCACAACTAAAATAATTGGGGTTACCCGCGCACACCTGGAAGAAGATGCAGGCAAATCATTGCATGGAGAATTTCAGGGCATGACCGGAATCGATCTTAATCGTGCAGGTACACCATTGCTGGAAATTGTTTCTGAGCCTGATATGCGTTCAGCCAAAGAAGCGGTTGCGTATATGAAAAAAATTCACTCCCTGGTTCAGTATCTGGAGATTTGTGACGGCAATATGCAGGAAGGCTCCTTCCGTTGTGATGCTAATGTTTCGGTGCGACCAGAAGGCCAGGAGGAATATGGAACTCGTGCGGAGCTGAAAAATATCAACTCTTTTCGTTTTGTGGAAAAAGCCATTGAGATAGAAGTGGAACGGCAAATTGATGTCATCGAAGGCGGCGGCAAGGTGGTTCAGGAAACACGCCTGTACGATTCCGATAAAAATGAAACACGATCTATGCGCAGCAAGGAAGAGGCGAATGATTATCGTTACTTCCCTGATCCAGATTTATTGCCTGTTGTGATAGAGGAAAGTTTTCTCGACAAAGTGAGGTCCACGTTACCGGAATTGCCTGACGAGAAAAAACATCGGTTTGTCGACCAGTTTGGTTTGAGTGCGTACGATGCAGCAGTGCTAACAATGAGTAGAGAAATGGCTGAATATTTTGAAGCAGTTGTTGCAGGTTCGAATGGAGAAGCTAAATTAGCATCAAACTGGGTTACCGGCGAATTAGCCGCTGCGTTGAATAAAGCCGGCCATGCAATTATGCAAAGCCCCATCAATGCAAAGATGTTAGGTGGAATGATAAAACGTATTAGCGATAACACCATCTCCGGAAAAATAGCCAAAGAAGTATTTGAGGCGATGTGGAATGGTGAGGGTGATGCTGACACAATTATTGAATCTAAAGGTCTGAAGCAGATTACGGACTCCAGTGCTATTGAGCCCATCATCGATGAGATTATTGGCAATAACCCAGGGCAGGTAGAACAATACCGAGGTGGTAAAGATAAACTTTTCGGGTTTTTTGTGGGTCAGGTGATGAAAGCGACCCAGGGTAAGGCCAATCCACAACAGGTTAATGACCTGCTTAAAAAGAAGCTGAATGGCTAGTACTTTTTGTTACAGGAAGTGGCTGGCAGAACCAGTCGTCAGGAAGCCGCGTCTTTTAATGGCGGCTGGAAGTGTTCTTCGCTGCTGTAAATAACAACTCGATTACGTCCTTTGTGTTTCGCGGAATAAAGCGCCTTGTCTGCCTGGAAAAGCAGGTTGGTTAATGCGGATTCTGGCGGCAGTTTGTTATCCGCATGACTTACGCCAATACTGGCTGTCATAGTGATAATGGTTTGTTCGGACGAAAATGGATGTTTCGACAGAGATTGTTTAATTTTCTTTGCCAATAACTCGCTGCTTATCGATGACTCGCCCAGAGTTAATATCAAGAATTCTTCACCACCAACACGAAAAATGTAATCGCTGGCGCGCGATGATTTTTTCAATAATACGCCAAGGTGAGTAAGGCATGCATCGCCGACCAGGTGTCCGTAATTATCGTTGATTTTTTTAAAATGGTCGAGATCAAGCATGAGGCCGCTTAATGTATGTTTGTCACGCCGTGCTTGCGCCAGCAGTTTTGGAAACATCTGTTTTAAATAACGCCGGTTGTATAAACCGGTTAGTGAATCCATGATCGCGGATTCTTCCAGCAACTTATGTGTTCGGTCTATTTCTTCCTGTTTTTCTCGTAACGATTGCAACATTTCTGAAAAACGATTTGCCAGAGTGTCAACCTCATTGGTTTCTACTGATTTACCCATTACCGGGATAGCGCCCTGTGTGACTGCCTGTGTGATTTGCATTAGCTGATTCAGGGGGCGACTGAAATTACGGGTGATCATCAGTCCCAGAAACATAATGGCAATTATGCCGAGGATGGTCAGTACGAGAATTTTCTGGCCATGACTCTGGAGTTGGTTCAGAAATTCCTGCTGGGAAATGCCATACCATAAGTGTGGAGTGTTCCTTCCGTCGCCGGAGAGGGGAATGGAGCGTACATGGTATATCTCATTGTTCAATACAACGCGGTCGTCATTAGGTAAAAATGTTTTTCCTTCAGTGGCGGGTAGTGTGCTTATATTGACGGTGTTGTTTTGTTCAATAAAAAGGTTGCCGCCACTGTAGTTCCGGTGTGTTTCTAACCAGCCGCTGTTAAGAATGTGTGTAAGGACAATCATTCCTAGTGGCGTGCCCTGATAAGAAACAGGTGCCCAGGCAGCAAGCTCCAACCCGCTACCCCCCTGGAAGTAAAAAATTTCGTCCGTTGAAGTTTTGGTGTGAGCGAGCAAAGCGTGAGCCAGGTCTTTGTGCTTGTTGCCCAGCTGTATTTGTCCATTGATGTCAACAAACACATAACGCTCAATGGGTAACCAGCCAAAACTGCGATCATAAAGAGTTTCCAGAGAGCCAGGCTCTGCGCCGACTTTGGTGATCATTAACATGTATTCCTGGATGCGCAGATCATCACGAACCACTTCTGCATAATGCAGTAATTCGTTTTCTTCCATCTCAACATTGCCAGTTAAAAGTCTGGCTGTGTTGGCAAAGCTAGTTTCAACTTCCGTGATAATAAGGTCACGGGAAACCCAGTAGGTATAACCAAGCGTGGCGGACAGGAAAACAGCCAGCAAGGTGATGTAGAGAAAGAGCCGCGCGCGGTAAGTCGTAAACATTTGTTTAGTGTAGTACGTTCGGGCTATATCTTAGTGTTTTGATGAATTTTGCAGCGGGTTAAGCGGCAATAGCTCATATTTTTTCGCTACTTTGCGAAAGGCTGGTCCCGTTTGCGCTTCCTTGATGAGTTTTACCACATCAGGTGACGGATCACGATTAGTGATTGCCGACATTTGTCTGAAGAAAGGGTAGGAGCCATTGGCTAAATTTTTAGCTGTTGGACGAATACCATTAACGCTGATTACTTTAACGTTGTCTTCTGGTTTGAACTCCCATGTGGCGCCGGTATGGCCAAATGAGCCTTTAAAATCGCTGACTCTCTGGATCATTGCGGAAGCACTTTTAACGTTAAGGCGTTCCTGCCGGAAATTTTTGTGTGAAGGTAAAATTGTTTTCCAGTGACCTGGGCGTTTTTTACAATGTAGGCGTGTGACCACGACGATAGGTTGGTCAATGCCGCCTACGGTATTCCAGTTGTTGATGTCGCCACGAAAAATTTCACGTACCTGTTCGGCGCTTAAATTGGTAACGGGATTGTCTTTACGTGTCAGAATTAAAATGGGTTCTTTTGCCAGAGGGTAAACGATGAGTTTTTCTTTTTCTATTTCTTCTTTACTCAGAGGGCAGCATACAAACCCAAATGTTTCCCTGCTTTTTGTTCCCTGTTTAGCGGCTTTTATACCGGCTTTGCAGCCAACGCCTAACATGGAATTTTCACCAAAAAGAATGGTTTTACGGCCGGTCTTTTTTTCAAGATCTTCTTTAAGGGCATCAAATACAATCCAGGCAAAGTGGGCGCCAGCTCCCATTAGCATGCCCTCGTTGCTGTCTAGCTCATTAGTGGAAGACTCTTTTGCATAGACTGAAACATGAAACGCCAGCAGTGCCGAGACGAAAATAGTTAACAAAATGCTGCGGTGTTTTGTGGTTAGAATCTTCATTGTTAGGAATAACCTTTAATTTTCATTGTGTTACGTGGCTGGCGAAAGACCACAAAATATACTGAATTTAGTTAATTATCGGCCCTAAAGGCTCGTTGCTTCAGTATTTATTGTGTCACCGAAGGGGGCGACTGGTATTTTTTGTTTCTGTTTATATCACTCTGCGGTGATATCGACAGCCACGGCTGAGTCGGCCTTTAAGCGAAAACCCCTGAGTTGTAATGTGCCTTTGGTGCTCATGGAAATAATGATATGTAAGGCATCAGGGTAGGACGCCTGTCGTAGGTCTTCTGACGATGGCGATGCCGGGCTTTCGGGGTGCGAGTGATAAATGGCGTAAAGTTCTTCGTCACGTTCACGCATGATCCGAAAGGTATCGATTTGTTGTTTAGGGTCCATCAGGTAGCGATGGTTTGGCTCTGAGGAGGTATTGGCTATTGGGTAACAGTGTACCGGTTGATTATGATTCGAGTTTCGGCTTGAAACTAAACCACAAATTTCTTTGCCAGGTGATTGTTGGGCCTGCTCCAGTATCTGGTTGATCAGTTTGCGAGGGATGTGAATAGATTCCATTGTTATAACGTTAAGGCGTGGCTGACTGATGAGTCTGTTTATTGGCGCAGACCGGGCAGTTTGGATCCTGCGACAAACGCATTTCGCGAAACTCCATGGTGCTGGCATCGAGAATGAGCAGCCGCCCGGATAATGTGCTGCCAATGCCCGCCAGTAATTTAATAGCCTCTGTGGCCTGAATGCTGCCGATGATGCCGACAACCGGTGACAGCACGCCGTTTTCACTACAGGTAGCGGATTCTTCATCCTGGTCTTCGTTGTACAGACACTGGTAGCAAGGTTGTTCATTGCCCTGATGAGGGAACACGCTGACTTGTCCTTCCAGTCGAATCGCGGCACCGGAAACCAGCGGAGTGCTTTCCAGCGCACACGCTCGGTTGATGGCGAAGCGGGTGGCAAAATTGTCGCTGGCATCAATCACGATATCGGCTTCGCGCACCGCCGAAAGCAACGAATCATCTTCAAGTTTCTGATGTAGGGTGAAAATTTCGATATCCGGGTTCAGTGACTTCAGAGTGTTGCTGGCTGAAGAAACTTTGGACGAACCAATATCGGCCTGGCCGTGTGCAATTTGTCGTTGCAGGTTGGAAAGATCAACTTTGTCAAAATCGGCCAGAGTCAGCGTGCCAACTCCTGCGGCTGCGAGGTACATCGCTACCGGAGAACCGAGACCACCCAGACCAATGATGAGCGCATGGCTTTGCAGGAGCTGTTCCTGTCCAGCGATATCAAATTGGGGGAGCATAATCTGCCGACTGTAGCGCAGAAGTTGGTCGTCATTCATAAACGTTATTCATAAAATAGTGTGCGACTGTATGTAAACCCAAAGAGCAGGTTTTGGTTACCGAGACTGAGTACTTTACACCAGATATTGGCTAAAACTAGCGCTTAAAGTTATTGCCCTATGAATAGTGCCTTAGGTGGGGTGGTCGTTCGTCGCGGCAGCCATGTTGGCGTTGATGATAACAGTTTATGAATATATCGAGGGTAGAGCTGGCCTGATCATGTAGCTGGCCCATGTTCACCAGCTGGGTTTCTTCAGTGTAATAAAAAAGTGCGCGTTTTAATTTGAAGAGCAGGTTATTGTCGAGATGAAAGCCGACTTCCTGTAGTCCGGTTTCGATAACCTCCAGAGTGATAGTTCGAAGGTCATAGCGCACCTGGACACAATCCTGGGTCAGC
>JAUWVK010000026.1 GCA_030617485.1 Gammaproteobacteria bacterium | reverse complement strand
CCGGGGATAACAGGCTGATTCCGCCCAAGAGTTCACATCGACGGCGGAGTTTGGCACCTCGATGTCGGCTCATCACATCCTGGGGCTGTAGTCGGTCCCAAGGGTATGGCTGTTCGCCATTTAAAGTGGTACGCGAGCTGGGTTTAGAACGTCGTGAGACAGTTCGGTCCCTATCTGCCGTGGGCGTTTGAGATTTGAGGGAAGCTGCTCCTAGTACGAGAGGACCGGAGTGGACGATCCCCTGGTGTTCCGGTTGTCACGCCAGTGGCATTGCCGGGTAGCTATGATCGGACAGGATAACCGCTGAAAGCATCTAAGCGGGAAGCCCCTCCCAAGATAAGATCTCACTAGAGCTTTAAGCTCTCTGAAGGTCCGTCGAAGACTACGACGTTGATAGGCAAGGTGTGGAAGCGCAGTAATGTGTGAAGCTAACTTGTACTAATTGACCGTGAGACTTGACCATATAACACCCAAGTAGTTTGTGTGTTATCGCTCTACATGAGCAATATACCCCTTAGTTTTAATCTATGATTAATACCTATAGAAAGTAACTACAGCTAAACTTCCCGAATTGGATTTTCAATTGAGCTAGACTCTGTTGAAGGTCAAAAAGTTTTCCTGGCGGCCATAGCGAAGTGGCACCACCCGATCCCATCCCGAACTCGGAAGTGAAACGCTTTAGCGCCGATGATAGTTTGGGGTCTCCCCATGCGAAAGTAGGACACTGCCAGGTTTTAATCCCGAAACCCCGTAGCTCATTGAGTTACGGGGTTTCTTTTTGTGTGTATGAATTATGGAATTGGCAGTGACTTTTGTTAGCAGGGCACCGCTCACGCGCATCTCGGTAACTGCTCCTGCGTTACTCTACCTCCCCACATCTCTGTGGGTCGCTGCGCTTCGCGGCATAAAGCCATCCATGGCTATAACTGCCCGGTTTTAATTCAAAAGCCCCGATACTTATAGTGTCGGGGGCTTTTTCTTTGTTTGATGGGAATCGTAGAGCGGTGGTTGTTTTTGGATGTTGCTCGCTTGCGGGTATTCTCTGTAGCCTATCGTTTCACAGCAGCTATGCTGCTCCATTTTGTTCCATACAAAATGGTCGTGACGTTAGTTCATTCCAATATGTCACCCATACGCAAAATTATTTACAGATTTCTCATGATATGAGCTCCAATATAATAATATATTTGCAGATTGGTGAGAATCCACATGCAGTGGCCTTCTTTTACACGTAGAATTAACGATTTACAGCAGAAGCATTATTTGAAATGTTTGATTAGATTGTGAGTCTTACCCGAGTTGACCAGGTTACTGATTAAGCATGCCCGATTCCACCATTGACCCGAATGTACTAGCCACTTTGGTACCCATCAAGGCGCTCAGCCCTGAGCACTGCCGTGAGCTGGCCGGTAATTCTGAACTGTGCACATTCTCGAAGGGGGATGTGATTTTCAAGCAGGGGCAAAAAGTAGAAAAAATTATCTACCTTATATCCGGTGAAGTTGCCCTGATTATGGATGACGAACCTGTAAAACGTGTTCAAGGTGGTAGCAAGATATCAAAACTACCTCTGGAACAGGGTAAACGGTACATGCACACAGTTAAGGCGCTAATGGATGTTGCCTGTGTCAAGGTAGATTCGGAAGAGCTTGACAGTATGCTGGCCTGGGACAATAAGTCAGATGGCATTGCTGTTCAGGAAATCGATCACAACGAGGAAGAGAGTGATGATGACTGGATGGCAAAAATACTTCAGGCTAAGATATTTCGCCGTATTCCTCCAGCCAATATCCAGTCAATTTTTATGCGTCTGGAAACGCAACACTATAAGTCCGGCGAGGTGGTGTTTAATCAGGGGGAAGAAGGGGAACGATTTTATATTATCCGCCAGGGTAAGTGCCGGGTAACACGAAAAACGCGCAAAAATCCCGACGGAATGAGTTTAGCCTCCCTGGTTGCCGGTGATAACTTTGGCGAAGAGTCCTTAATTGCGGGTGGGAAAAGAAATGCAACCGTTACCATGGAAACGGCTGGCGTTTTGATGAGCCTGAAAAAAGAAGATTTTTTAGAGCTGCTTAATACGCCACTGCTTAAATGGGTTACTTTTGACGAAGCACAATCATTAGTCACCAATGGGGCAATGTGGATCGATGTTCGCTTGCCCGCAGAGTTTAAAGAAAAACATATCAAGGGCAGTATTAATATTCCTCTGCCCCTTATGCGGGTGAAAATGGGGATGCTGGATCCTGATCATCAGTACCTGCTTTACTGTGAATCTGGGCGTCAAAGCTCTATTGCCACCTATTTGCTGTCTCAGGACGGTTTTGAATCTTTTGCTCTTCAGGGATCCATGAAGGCCGTACCAGAAGCTGAAATGGAATAGTAAGTTCACTTTCTCTCCTTAATTATTCGCAACCATACATCTGTATATTTTTCATTTGTACCTAAAAGCCTGAAATGAATTCTGTATCGACATTGATGAAAGTTCTGGCTGATGGCCAGTTTCATTCTGGCACTAAGCTGGGGCAAACGATGGGATGCACTCGTTCTGCTATCTGGAAGGTTATTCAGTCATTACGGGACTCTGGAATTGAAATTTTTTCGGTACGCGGAAAAGGTTATCGGTTATCCAGTCAAATCGAGTTATTAGATCCCGATAAGATTTTTACGCATCTGGACCCAATAGCGAAAAAACCCCTGGAAAAAATTGAAGTTCATTTTGAGTTACCTTCAACGAATACTCGGTTACTAAAAACTGTCGGTGCTGATGGTTTCAGCGGTGTTGTCTGTTTGGCGGAACAGCAAACGTCTGGACGGGGTCGGCGAGGCCGAACCTGGGTGTCACCATTTGGTGGTAATCTTTACCTTTCGTTATTGTGGCGGTTTGCCGGTGGTGCAGATCAGTTAGCTGGACTGAGTCTTGCGATGGCTATAGCTATCGTACGATCTTTGCGCGAGTTTGGGCTCGATTCTGTTGCTGTAAAATGGCCTAATGATATTTTGGTTTCGGATCGAAAATTGGCAGGTATATTGCTCGAGCTTGCCGGAGAGGCTTCAGGCCCGTGCTCTGTGGTGATTGGCGTTGGGCTTAATGTCCGGGGTGCTTCTGCAGCAATGGCGGTTGTTGATCAGCCATGGATTGATCTCGAGTCTTTATTGGGAAGGGCTGTAGGTCGAAATGAATTGGCCGGCAAACTCATTAATCACCTGATGTCTGCAATCCAGGAATTTGAGTCAGATGGCCTCACTCCTTTTCTCAGTGAATGGCAGACTCATGATAGTTATGCTGGGAAGGAAGTTATATTGAATTTGCCCGAGGGAAACATTCAGGGAATGGTCAGGGGCGTGGATAACACAGGTGCACTATTGCTTGCACAGGCGGGTGAGGTTCGACGTTTTCATAGTGGGGAAATAAGCATGCGCCGAGCTGTTAGCCAGAAAACTCCTGGGATGGGGCAGTCGACATGACAACCTTGCTAATTGATGCTGGTAATAGCCGTCTGAAATGGGCTTTATGTCACAGTGGTCGGCTAGAAAAGGGTGATTCGGTGGTCTATCGGTGGTCGTCGCTGGATCAACAGTTAACAGAGGCCTGGCAATCATTTGCAAATAAGAGCTCGGGTATTACAAAAATCATTCTGGCAAATGTGGCGGGACAGCGGGTACTTGATTCCGTGAGCCGATGGCGAGATAAGGCTTTTGCAGTTAAGGAAACCGATGAGGTGACGATAGAAATTGTTGTCGCCAGGGCAAACGCTTACGGTGTTTTAAACGCTTATACACAACCCGAAACGCTTGGTGCAGATCGATGGGCGGCATTGGCGGCGGCTCGCCATTATGTTGAGGGAAATACCTGCATTGTTAATTGTGGCACGGCTCTTACGATAGACGTTCTTACAGCAGAGGGTGAACACGCAGGTGGAATAATTGCACCTGGATGGGGAATGATGGAAAGCAGTCTGGTGACCAATACTCAAGACATAACTTCAGCTGAAAGTGAGGTTCCCGATCTACTGGGACAAACCACTCAGCAAGGGGTACAGGCAGGAATCTCCGCGGCTTGCGCCGGTGCAGTGGAACATATTATGCGACGTTACCAGAACAATATGGGCATAGAGTTGACCTGTGTTGTGACAGGTGGCTTCACTCCGTTGTTGCTACCAAAATTATTGTCTTCAGATGTTGTCAGCTTTTTTCATCACGAGCCAGATTGGGTATTAAAGGGTTTGGCCGTCATTTCAGGAAACCCGGTGGATGAAGTTTTAGCCAATAGTCCTGGCAGCAGGTTATGAGAATCATTTTCCTGTTTTTTTTGCTCATCAATGTGGCGTATTTCTACACACAGTCAGACTGGTTCAATGGTCAAACAGGCCCCGTTATTCTTAAGCAGCAAGACTTACCCAGGGGGGTTGAGCGGTTAAGTTTATTGCGGGAAAGGGGGCTTGGGGCTTCATCTGAAAAGACTATCAGTAAGGTTGAAGAGCCAAAAACAACAGCTGAGATTTCTAAAAAGGTTGAAAAACCAGTGCCTGTTTTACAACGGGTTACACAAAAAACCGCCAAGGCAGAAACTCCCCCCAAGCCTAAAAAACCTAAATCCGTAAAATCATCGAAACCGGCTTGTTTTACTTTAGGCCCTTTCAAGAAGACGGTGACGGCAAATCATGCGGATGAGGCAATTACAGTTCTTGGGGTAACCGTAAAACAAAGGCAGGTTTCTCAACGAAGGCCGAGAGGTTACTGGGTGTATCTGCCAGCATTTAAAACCTACGATGCAGCTCGCAAACAGGTTAATGCGTTGCAAAAGAAAGGTTTGAAGGATTTATTTATTATGGGCAAGGGGCAGCATAAAAATGCTGTTTCTCTTGGGTTATTCAAGCGTGAGGGAGCTGCAGACGAGCGTTTTCTGTTGGTTAAAAAAATGGGCTTAAGTGTGAAAAAAGAGACCCAGTATCGGGTTAGAAAGCTGGTTTGGCTGGATATGACTGTTCCAGGCAATAAAACATCAACGGTAGCTTCTCTTACAGAGGTGGCTGACAAATATTCCCGGACTAATTTGTCCCAGCGCAAGTGCGAATAAATTGCACTCAATGGCCTCAATGCCTACAATAGCGCTCCTGATTTATCGCTTTGAAAGAGTACTAGCCGACGTAGCACAATTGGTAGTGCAACGCACTTGTAATGCGTAGGTTCGCGGTTCGAGTCCGTGCGTCGGCACCATCTATTTTTAAGAGCCCCAGCCTAAAGAGCCCCAGCCTAAAGAGCGCCATGCCCAAAAACAAAAAAAGCGTATTGAATTTTTTCGTTCTGTGGCTTTTGTTCGTGAGTAGTTTTGCATACGCGGACATAAAAGGTGGCCAGGCTGCCATTTTAAAGGGTGATTTCCCCGGGGCATTCAAAGAGTTTAAAGAAGATGCGGAGAAGGGGGTTCCTCATGCTCAGGCTGCGGTAGGGGTCATGTTGCACCTTGGACAGGGTGTGAAGCGCGACCTCAAGAAAGCGCTTTCCTGGTACCGCAAAGCAGGAAATAATGGTTATGAAGCAGGACTGGCGAATGTGGGTATCATGTACTACAAGGGAGCCGGTATTCAGAATGATGATGTTCAGGCATACGCCTGGCTTGATGTAGCCAGCTATATTCGCGGAGGAAGGGAGCACAACGCCAAGGCAAGGGTAGCCAGTTTTCTGTCTCCTCAGCAGCTAAAAGAAGCCAAAAAACTGGCCCTGGAATACCGTCGGAAATACGCTAAAAAATAGTCGGTTTACCTCAGAGAAGCTCATTTCGCATGGCTGGGCTAATTGCATATTCCCTTAACCTATTCCCCTAAATAAGCTGGTGTTATTTATCAAAGCTGGTAGGATTATTTCCCCATATATTTCAATCGGGATGGATTATGAGCAAGGAAGAAAAACAACAACTGGCGGAAAAGCGTGGTGATTTCCGTCATACTCTGGCCCTTGAAACTGAGGTCCATTTTCATGAACAAAACATTGCAGGTATGTTTCGTTGCCGAACCAAAAATATTGGTTTAAATGGCACGTATTTACCTTCTAAGGCAATGCCGATTAACTCCGATATGGATGTTGAACTTGTTTTTGTGGCGCAATCTCATGTTACCCCTAAACGATATCGGTTGAAGGCTCAAGTGGTTCGTTCCACTGATAATGGAGCAGGACTGGTGTTTCCAAAATTGAACGGTGATCAGCAACAGGATTTTCGTCGGTTTCTTTTTCGGGCAAAAGTGGCTGCTCGGCACTGAGCTATCTGAAACTGCTAACTGTTGGGATGGTTCACAAATCCCCCGGCAGCGCCTGACCGATTGGTTCTGATTGGACGGCTTTAGCCGCCAGGCCACTCTGGTTTTTGTTGTATTTCTTTAATCCCCCGGTTGATTTGGTAAGATACGTCGCCATATTGAGCAAGTGACTCATTGGCTATATTTTGTGTGGCTGGCTAGTGGCTATTGAATATTTATTGAGAGGATAAACCAAGAATGACTGTTGAAGCGCATAAGGAAACCCTGGGGTTTCAGACAGAGGTGAAGCAACTGCTTAACCTCATGATTCATTCGTTATATAGCAACAAGGAAATCTTCTTACGGGAATTGATTTCCAACGCCTCTGATGCGGTAGACAAACTCCGTTTTGAAGGCCTTTCTGATGACGCCCTGTTTGAAAATGATTCTGAATTTAAAATCACTGTTGACTTAGATAAAGAGGCGCGCACAGTCACGATTACCGATAACGGTATCGGTATGACCCGCCAGGAAGTCATTGAACATATAGGGACCATCGCAAAATCGGGAACCGCACAGTTTTTTCAGTCACTCACCGGTGATCAAGCCAAAGATTCACACCTGATTGGGCAGTTTGGTGTTGGATTCTATTCAGCTTTTATTGTTGCCGACAAAGTAACGCTAATAACACGTCGCGCAGGTCTGGGGGCTGAGCATGGTGTTTGTTGGGAATCCAAAGGAGATGGCGAGTACTCTCTGGAAACCATCGAAAAACCGGCGCGTGGTACTAGCGTTGTTTTGCATATTCGCGAAGACGAAGATGAATTTCTGGAATCCTACCGGCTGCGTAATATTATTGGTAAATATTCGGACCATATTACGTTGCCTATTTTGATGAAAAAGGAGTCGATGGGCGCTGAAGAAGATAAAGACGATTCAGCGGAGCCAGAATTTGAAACAGTCAATCGGGCAAGTGCTTTATGGGCGCGACCCAAGGCTGACATCACCGATGATGAATACAGCGAATTCTACAAACATGTGGCGCATGATTTTGAAGAGCCACTTGCCCATATTCATAATCAGGTAGAAGGGAAATATGAATATACTTCTTTGTTATACATCCCTTCTCGCGCACCCTTTGATTTATGGGATCGTGATAGCAAGCACGGCATAAAACTTTATGTGCGCCGTGTGTACATAATGGATGACGCTGAACAATTGATGCCAAATTATCTACGATTTGTTCGTGGCATTATCGAT
Organism: Gammaproteobacteria bacterium; assembly: GCA_030617485.1. The sequence continues at coordinate 6,537 of JAUWVK010000026.1, read as the reverse complement.
TCCAACGACTTGCCATTGAATGTGTCGCGTGAATTGCTACAACATAATAAGGCGATTGATAACATTCGGGCTGGATCGGTAAAGAAAGTACTGGGCATGTTAGAAAAAATGGCCAAAAATGATGTTGAAAAATACACTAGCTTCTGGAAAGAGTTTGGTCGAGTTATTAAAGAAGGACCTGGCGAAGATTTTACGAATACCAAACAAATTGCCAAACTATTGCGTTTTTCAACAACGCACGCAGATGATGAGGCGCAGACGATATCGCTAACAGATTATGTGGGTCGAATGAAGCCGGGGCAGGAGGCGATTTATTATGTTACAGCGGAAAGCTTTTCCGCTGCTAAAAATAGCCCGCATCTGGAAATATTCCGCAAAAAAGGTATTGAGGTGATACTGCTGTCAGATCGAGTCGATGAGTGGTTGATGAGCTCATTCACCGAGTTTGAAGATAAGCCGTTGAAGTCTGTGACGCAGGGCGAGTTAAACCTGGGTGGTCTGGAAGACAAGAAAGAAAAAGCAGAACAGGAAAAAACAGGCGAGTCCTTTGAAGATATTGTTAAAAAGATGAAAGAGGCTCTGGGTGATACTGTCAGTGATGTACGTATTACCCACCGGCTTACCAGTTCACCTGCCTGCCTGGTTACTGGTGAGAGTGATATGAGTGCTAACCTGGAACGTATTCTTAAATCGGCAGGTCAGGCGGTGCCGGGCAGTAAGCCTATTTTTGAATTTAACCCCGAGCATCCTTTGGTGCTAAAACTAAAAGATGAGCCAGATAATTCCCAGTTTGATGAGCTAACACAGGTGTTATTTGATCAGGCATTGCTTGCTGAGGGAGGGCAGCTGGACGACCCTGCGACCTTTGTTAAACGAATGAATGAATTGCTGTTATCCATGGCAAAATAGTATTTCGGTACTTTTTTCCAGCTCACTGCTTAAAACTGTCGTTCATTTTCGTTAAATACCATGCAGTTTACCTCATCATTGATTGAAGGACGTTTGCTTAAGCGCTACAAACGGTTTCTTGCAGATGTGGAGTTGATAGATGGCAGTATGGTGACTGCGCACACTGCCAATACAGGTGCTATGACCGGATGTTGTGAGCCGGGCAGTCGTGTGTGGTTAAGTCGTTCCGACAATCCAAAACGTAAGTATCCGCTGACCTGGGAGATTATTGAAGTGGTTCCTGGAGTGCTGTGCGGTATCAATACCATGTTGAGCAACAAGCTGGTGCGTGAAGCAATAGAATCCGGTTTTGTTACAGAGCTTAGCGATTACCAGAGTGTGCGCGGTGAAGTCCGTTATGGTAATGAAAACAGTCGGATTGATTTGTTGCTTGAGTCGGACTCACCTAAGAATACTCCACCCTGTTACGTTGAAGTGAAAAATGTGACTTTGGTTGATAATGGCGTGGGACTATTCCCGGATGCGGTAACGGCGCGAGGCACGAAACATCTTCGAGAATTAATGTTTATGGTTGAACAGGGCGCGAGAGCGATTATTTTTTATTGTGTGCAGCGCAATGATTGTCGAGAGGTAAGGCCCGCGGATAACATTGACAAACTTTATGGTCAGACATTGCGGCAAGCTATAGATGCCGGCGTGGAAGCATTGGCGTATGAATTTCAGGTTTCACCAACAGAAATACTCCCCATTAAAAGTTTGCCTGTAAATTGCTTTAATTAATAAAACTATTCCGGCATTGATAATGAGGAATGATTTGTTTCTGACTAAACATGGGAAAACTGCGTGAGGTTAAGCGGGTTTTAATGTTTGATATGAGTCAGTTCTAGCGGAGTCTCCGTCATCCGACTGATCATTTTTGGCGCCGTCAGATTGTAGGCTATTTAAAAATCCACTGATTTCTTCCGCTGGCGCAGGTTTGCAAATATGGTAACCCTGCGCATATTCGCAATTTAGTGTTTTAAGTAAATCTTGGGATTCCTGGTTCTCAACCCCTTCCGCAACCACCGATAAACCAAGGTCATGAGCCAGGCCTACAGTTGCGCGAATGATAGATACATCATTGTCATCATCTTTCATATTCATAACAAAAGATCTGTCTATCTTTATTTCATCCACGGGCAATTTTTTTAAATAACCTAAAGACGAATACCCAGTACCAAAATCATCAATGGATATTTTTACTCCCAGGTTGTCCAGTTCTCCCAGCAGAACCATGGCATGCTCAGGGTCTGCCATCATGGCAGTTTCTGTAATTTCAAGACAAATTTTCTCAGGAATAACCTGCCAGTGGCGGATAAGCCTGGCGATTTGTTTGCCAAGTGTTTCATCATGTAAATTGCGGGCGGACAAATTAATCGACATGGTAAGCGAGCCATGAGATTTTTGCCATTCTGCGCATTGTTTTACTGCGGTAGCTAAAACCCATTCGGTTAGTTGTTTAATAATGCCGGTTCGTTCAGCTATATCAATGAACGTATCGGGAGATATAAAGCCATGTACCGGGTGAACCCATCGGCATAGTGCTTCAACTCCTGCAATTTTCCCAGTGCGCAGGTTAAGTTGTGGCTGATAGTGTAATTCCAGGTCACCGTTACGGATGGCATCGCGTAAATCATTAGCCAGATGAAGTTTTTCGATGTTACCTTTGTCATGTTGGGTTTCAAAAATAACAAAATCTTTACCTGAATCTTTGGCTTTATGTAGAGCTATCTCCGCTTTTTGTATTAAGGTTTGTGGGTTGTCAGCGTGATCTGGGTAATTGGCAATGCCTAGTGTCGCCCCGATAAACAGACTGCGATCGTCGATATGAAAAGAACTATCAAGGGAGCCCAGCAGTCTGTGACAGATTTCATCGACAATGCTGGTTTTGCTGTGAGTAAGGATAACGGCAAACTTGTCACCGCCAAAACGTCCAACACTGTCAGAGCTACGAAGTGCGCCATCCAGACGTTCGGTGACTTGACGTAGGATAGTGTCACCATATTCGTGTCCTAACGAGTCGTTTATTTCCTTTAATCCATGGATGTCTACCAGGCAGAGTAATAAGTTTTCCTTGTCATTATTATTGGCGATCATCGCTTCCTGGATGATGCCGCTAATTGACTGGCGGTTGGGGAGCTGGGTTAAAGGGTCATGGCGAGATTTGTGCTCAATTTCGGACTTTTGATTTGCCAGTCGCTGGTAAAGATTTGCCAAAATAGTTGCGGCCCAAAATGAAAGCCACATGGCTATGAAAATAGTAATGCCCAGTGCCAGGCCAATAAAATTTAAAAATTTGCTAATGCTTTCTCCAGTTTGGCGAAAGGTGTTGAGTAATAAATAGCTAGTGCCTGGTATAGCGTTCGTGGCCCAAAAATAGGTTTCATTTTGTATGGATGTTATGCCCTGATTTACACCGCTTATCATCCCTATTTGACGAATAACCTGGTTGAGTGTTTTGTTTTGTTCATCAGATTCTTGCTGAGAAAGAATGTTTCCGGTTTCAGCGTCGATGACGGTATAAAATGAGTGATCTTCTTTATGGTGGGGGAGCATTCGTTCGATTTGATCCAGTGTCGCTCCTTTTGCATCCAGCATATCGATGAGTCTGACATTGTTTTTATGTGCATGGTCGAGCTCATTTTGGTGTGAATAGTTTTTCGCGCCGTTATATGAGATAGCGGAAAATATCGCCACAATCGCCAGGCTTGCCGTGACGAAAGACAGAATGAGTTTGAGACGCAGGGACATAAGTCTGTTTTGGTTGTCAGCCTAAAAGTCTGATTTCAGGATTTGCTGCGGAAGGTACTAATGCCTGCAAGTGCGTATATCGGGCAGGAGCGCATAAGTGCGGCGACCAGGTTGATAGCGCCGAAAGCTCCCAATAAAATTCGAATAGTGCTATTAGCGATATAGCTGGTATCAATAAAACCTATGTAAACTAGTGCTACGCCGATTACGATACGGACAACAATATCGATGTTATGAAGATTTCGTTTTAGTGCCATGGAGTTGCTCCCTACATTTTATTGGATGTTATGTACGTGGTTGAAATACGATTACCCCTCACGATTATAGCGGATAAAAATAGGAAAACTTTAGAGTTTGCAATTAGTTAGCTAGCTGGGCGCGCCCGTTGATGCGGCAAATTGCATGGTAAATATTGGGGTTATTATGAGGGTAATGTTTTGCCAGGGTTTAGTATATTTTGAGGGTCAAAAATATCCTTGATTTGTCTCATCAGGCGCAAACTGGTGGCGTCAATTTCCCGACCCACAAAATCACGTTTTACCAGACCAATGCCATGCTCTCCCGACAGGGTTCCTCCTAGCGAGATAACTAGCGTGAAAACATCATTCAGACAGGATTGGGAGCGGGTCAGCTGCTCAGGGTCATCGGGGTTTACCAGCAAATTCACGTGGATATTGCCATTGCCAGCGTGGCCAAAATTAACGATGGTAATGTCATGCTGTTTACCCAGGCGATCGAGGCCGGTCATAAGGGCAGGCATTTGTGATACCGGGACAACAACATCCTCGTTAATTTTTTTGGGCGCCACATTGCGCAAAGCAGGGGAAAGCGCTTTGCGAGTAGCCCATAAAGCATTAATTTCGTCATCAGTTTTTGCGGTGCTTAGTTTAAGCAGGCCTTCGGTGCTTGCTGCTTCACTCACGGCAGATAAGGCTTGCGGCATGGCTGATTCCAGGCCATCAACTTCAATCATCAACATGGCGCCGGCATTTTTGGGCAGGTTAACTGACGAGTATTCTCGGACCATTTCGATGGCATGGCCGTCAATAAACTCCAGAGCGCAAGGCATAACCGGTTGTGCCATGATGCGCGAAACCGCCTCTGCAGCTGAGGATATACTCGCATAAATGGCCTGCAAAGTGCGTTTGCTTTCGGGTATGGGAGTGAGTTTCAGAGTGGCCTCGGTAATGACCGCCAGCGTTCCCTCTGAACCAATAAGTAAACGGGTGAGGTCATAACCGACGACGCCCTTTGTGGTTCTTACGCCAGTACGAATTTCCTCGCCGGTTCCAGTAACAGCACGCAGACCGAGCACGTTTTCCCGAGGTGTGCCGTATTTTACAGCTCTTGGCCCCGCTGAATTGTAGGCTAAATTGCCGCCGACAGTACATACAGCACTACTGGTGGGATCCGGCGGCCAGAAAACCCCCTGTTCCCCCGCTGCTTGTTGAACGGCCTGATTGGTAACGCCAGGTTCTACCACCATTAAACGGTCACCGGGTGTTATTTCCAGAATACGTGTCATGCGTTCGGTCGATAGCACAAGACCTCCGCTGACAGGAACAGCGGCTCCGGTAGTACCTGTGCCGCGGCCACGACAGGTGACAGGAATTTTATATTCGTGGCACAACTGTAGGATTGCCACAACATCATCGTGATGATCAGGGAATACAACCAAATCGGGTAAAGCCTGCTCACGGCTATTGTCGTAGCCGTAGGCTAGCCGATCTGTCGGGTCGGTTAGGACTTTGCCAGCGCCCAACAAACTAACGAATGACTGGGTTATGTGTTCAGCTAAAGCCATGAGCAGTAATCGTACATGTAAATTAGCAGCGGAGCCGCGAAGAAAATTTCGAGTTAAATGTATTCAAACAACTTCACCACACGTTTAACGCCGGACACGTTTCGGGCTATTTCAGCCGCCTGATTACCAGCCTTTTTGGTTACCAATCCCATGAGATAAACGGTACCCGCTTCGGTAGTGACCTTAATCTGAGATGATTTAAAGCCTTTGGTGGCAAACATTTGTGTTTTTACCTTGGAGGTAATCCAGCTGTCATTTGTACGTGAGCTAAAATCGGTGAGATCAGAGACACGAATCTCATTATGCACACGGTGAACCTTATCAATATGGCGGGCAATGTTTATGACACGAGTTCTTAAGGATCTAGACAACGTTTCGCCCGTTAATAAAACTATGCCATTGTAGCTGGTGATGTTGATATGAATTTTTTTAGAGATGTCCTCATCTGCGTATATTTTATCTTTTGTTTTGGTTTCGATAACCTGGTCATCAACCATTGATCGCGTGCTGCGTTTATCATTTGCAACGGTTGCGCCGCCAGCAGCACCTGCCACCAGCAGTGGAGCTGCACAGCCTTGCAGTTGTATCAGTAAGAAACATGTTAAAAGTAAAGCTAGAGGTGGATATATACGGTTCATTAATTTTTACTCTATAGCGTTGTTATCTGGAATTACTTAGGCCTGAAATGCATCGGGTATCCAGTCCAGTTGTTGTTCTCCATTATTCAATGTGAGTGAAATTACCTAAAATCGACAGGCACCCTGGGCTATTTTTGGGTTTTTCTGTAAATAATGAGAAGCTGTTGCAAGCAGTTTTTTTTGTTTACGGTAATCGACACTTTCTGCACCACTGCCAAAACGTGTGTCACGACGGAAGCGTACTTCAATAAACACGGTAGTGCTATTGTCCTTCATAATTAGGTCGATTTCACCGCGGGTACAACTATAATTTCGTTCAATAAGCGATAGTCCTTGCCCTTTTAAGTAGTGGCATGCGGATTCTTCTGCTTGTTGACCGGTTTGTTTAGAGCTACC
>JAUWVK010000101.1 GCA_030617485.1 Gammaproteobacteria bacterium | reverse complement strand
GTAACCACGTACCTCTTTACCATCCTCGTCACCCTTTTTATTACCAGCGGCAGAAGCCGCCTTTTCCTCGAAGGTACGGAAGTAACCACAAATATTGGGCCGGCCAAATTCATTATTAAATGCCGCTGCGCCAATGGGGCCATCAAGCATAATATCCAGCGCCGAAACAATACGGCCCGGTTTGCCGTGATCGGTTTCCCACGGTTGCGGGGCATCAGGCAGGTTCAAATTAGACACCGAAAAACCACTCAACCCGGCCTTGGGTTTGGAGCCACGACCGGTCGCCCCTTCGTCACGAATCTCGCCACCGGAGCCAGTAGCCGCACCGGGAAACGGCGAAATCGCCGTGGGATGATTATGGGTCTCCACCTTCATGAGAATATGAATATTCTCGCCATGATAGCCATACCGTCCTGTCTCGGAATCCGGGAAAAAACGCTGGCCAGCATAGCCTTCCATTACGGCAGAATTATCGCTGTAGGCAGACAGAGTGCCCTCGGGGTGAAGCTTATGGGTATTCCGAATCATGCCAAACAAGGTGTGTTCTTGTGACTTGCCGTCAATGACCCAGTCGGCATTAAAAATCTTGTGGCGACAATGCTCGGAGTTGGCCTGAGCGAACATCATCAGCTCGGCATCTGAAGGATTTCGATTCATAGCGGTAAAATTCTCCACCAGATAATCAATTTCATCATCCGCCAGAGCCAGCCCCATTTCGCGATTAGCAATGTTCAGGGCATCACGACCGCCACCAGAATATCGACGGTGGTCATTGGTTTGGGATCCGTGGTACCAAACAGGGCTTCCGCATCATCAAGACTGTCCAGCACCCTCTCCGTCATACGGTCATGGATCAGGGGTTTAATCTGAGTCAGTTGGTGGTCAGTGAGGCTGTTGCCATCGTTGGCGAGGAAACGATAAACCACACCTCGTTCAATGCGATGGATATCATTCAGGCCACAATTGTGGGCTATATCGGTGGCTTTGGATGACCAGGGTGAAATCGTGCCCGGACGTGGCACTACCAACAGCAATTGACCCTGTCCAGTGGCTGCTTCTGCGGCTGCCCCATAAGTAAGTAATTGCTCGAGGATTTTATGCTCATCGTCAGTAAGCCGGGTTTCGAGATCAACGAAATGAACGAATTCCGTGCTGATTTGAGCCAGCTCAGAAACCTGTTCCCGGGCCACAGCTAACAGCTTATTAAGACGAAATTTGGAGAGTGCAGCACCACCGTGCAATTGAAGCATAAGAACCTTACCGTAACCTTTCCGTAATAGCAGAGGCCGTAAAATTGGCTGTGCGAGAAAGGCGATAATTGTACGTTATTTTGGAGTGCTGTGCTCAGGGGATTGGCCCTTGTCACCATGAAATTCCGATACTAGCTGGCTCGATGAATGGATGTTATTTCCTGGCACGAGGCTATATGGTAACTTTCCAGCAGCATTGAATGAATTTGGAGGTTCCGCATGAAAAAACTATTATTGGTCATTCCGTTTTTATTTTTTTCTTGCGCGAGTTTTAGTGAGACAGGCATGAATCAAGCATCTTTGGAAAAGATTATTAAAGGCATGGCGCTTAGCTCAATAGGCGAAAATGGTGTCGTTGAGTTCAGCTACAACAACGTAAAAATGTATTTAATTTCAGATATAAAACATGACCGTATGCGTATCATCTCACCGGTTGCAGAGTACAAAAAATTAACCCGGCAACATTTAGATGCTACGCTGGAATCAAATTTCCACAAATCACTTGATGCTCGGTATGCCGTTAGTGATGGGGTTTTGTATTCTGCGTTCATTCACCCGCTATCTGAACTGAGCGAAACCCAAATCAAGTCCGCAGTACAACAAGTGGCTAACCTGGCTGCGTCATTCGGGGAGGAGTACAGCAGTGGTCTTTTAACTTACGGTGGTAAGTGACGGGCAGAAAAATCACGGCAAGCTACGACAAGTCAACGCCCAAACGACTAGCCACTTCCTCATAAGCCTCAACCACACCACCCAAGCCCTGACGGAAACGATCCTTATCCAGTTTCATGCGTGTCTCAGCATCCCAAAGCCGGCAACCATCCGGAGTAAATTCATCCCCCAAATAGATTTCGCCTTTGTAACGACCGAATTCCAGCTTGTAGTCCACCAGCAACAGCCCCGCATCGGCAAACAATTTCGTTAAGGCATCATTTACCTTAAAGGTAAGTTCTTTCATTTTTTCAACAGCCTCGTCATCGGCCCAACCAAAGGTGCGAATATGGTATTCGTTAATCATCGGGTCATGTAGAGCGTCGTTTTTAAGGAAAAATTCAAACGTAGGCGGATTCAGATCAATACCCTCTTCCACACCCAGTCGTTTACAAACACTACCAGCAGCAATGTTGCGCACCACGCATTCAATAGGGAACATTTCCATTTTTTTCACCACGGCCTCATCGGCAGACAATAAACCTTCGTGATGAGTCGGTACGCCAGCGGCTTCCAGCTTCTCCATAATGAAAGCGCTGAATTTGTTGTTCACTTCACCCTTACGATCCAGCTGTTCAATTTTCTCGCCATCAAACGCCGACGTATCATTCAGGTAATGTAAAATTAATTTATCATCATCATCTGTGAAGTAAACAGACTTGGCCTTGCCTTTATAAAGTAGTTCGCGTCTTTCCATTTTTTTTCCTAAATTGAGTTATTTCCTAAAATTGTGCTGTACTGAGTATATTGTTTTTAAGGTTCTTTATTAATAATGCTTAAACTTCTTGCCAGTCAAATCCTGTTTTCTGGTCTGCCACCAATACCCAATCCAGCTCACACCCCAACACATCAGCCAGGGCCTGTTGCGCTATAGATGGTTTATTATGTTTCTCGCTTAAGTGCGCCGCCACCAGACAATTTAATTTCGAAGTATCCAGCCGGCTAAGGATGTCAGCTGCCTGCACATTACTTAAATGCCCCAGATCACCGCCCACCCGTTCTTTTAGCGATGGCGGATACTCTCCATTTTCTAATAATGTTGTATCGTGATTGCATTCCAGAATAAGCGCGTCACAACCTGACAACTGCTCTTCAATGTGCGGTGTGTAACTGCCCACATCCGTCAATAAACCTAAACGTTTATCCCCGTTCCCAAACAAAAATTGGGATGGCTCGCGCGCATCATGCGGCACAGGAAACGGTTGCACCTCAATATCGCCCACTGAAAAGGCTGTATGGCTACAGATAGCGTGAACATCCACACCTTCACCGAGACGATCAGTAATTTTTGCTTTTGCGGCCTTACTGTCTGTGTACAAGGTCCCTGTTGTCGCCCACACAGGTAAGCCATACTTTCGAGCCAGCACGCCAACTCCGTTAATGTGATCACCATGCTCATGCGTCACCAGTATGGCAGTCAGTTCATCTGCCGATTTACCGAGCCTGGACAATCTTTTTTCTGCCTCCCTTGCAGAGAAGCCACAATCAACCAGTACACAGGTATTACCCTGCTCAATCAGGGTGCCGTTACCACGGCTGCCGCTACCAAGTGAAGAGAAGCGCACGTTTTATTACCTGTTGTTTTTAATAGTTAGTTAAATGTTGTGTAAGTGCAATTAAGCGTTACTTAACGCCGCTACTGAAACTGACTGTGCAACAAGTTCAGCACATGAACCGCAACATCCGAGTTATCCACCTGTCCGGTTTGAGTACGAATACTCAACTGCGTCGTTTCACCCTTTTGATCTAACTGAATCCGATAGTTTTCTCGCACAGTGGCGCTTTGTGGCTTGCCATGCTCCAGCTCTTCTTCGGATTTACCGGTGGATAATTCGTTGTAAACGTTGTAAATCCTCTTGGCACGGTCACGGTCTTCGATAACAAAACCTAGTGCATCCAGGGCAATACCCGTACGCCGCCATACCTTGGCAAAATCTGCCTCAACAATAAGCACCGATCCACCGTCTTCATCTGATCCTAGCTTACTGGCAACCGGCGCAAGTGAAACAGCATCTTCCACGTTCTCTGCCGTCAGGTATCGCGCAAACCGATTCAGCATTTCAATAGCACGATCACCATCCGGGGCTCGTAATTGCCACTGCTTGCCGCCATCCGTGCCTGCGACTCGCTCACTACGATACTCGGTGAGATAAACCTCGGTTCTATCCGACTGCTGCCCCGGTTCCAATCGCAGACGCAGACGTTCACGCCAGGTAGGGATGCCATCAGACTCTTTTTCAGCATCCGTATTATCGCCCGCAATATCAAAGACATTTTTCCAGTCAGTTTCCATTAAACCCACTGCTGGCTCATCTCGACTAACGCGATAACCACGCATTTCCAGGAATTTCCGTGCAAGAGGCCAAACTTGCTCTGGTTCTGCGGACACCAGCAACCAACGATGCTGTCCGTCACGCAGTCGTTGTACGCCCTTACCTTGTGGTAACACACGTTCACCAATACTGGGAGGACGGTCATTACATCGACAGTCCACCGCTTGCTGCATTTCCTGAGGCGAAGCGGTTGCAACAGGAGAAACCAGCTTGTCGTCCCCATACGGGCGAACAAGGTCGGGAGGCACTTCCAGAGGACGCAAAACTGTAGCAGCGCCAGGCTCTTTTTCATCAGAGAACCAGCTACACCCTGCCAACAACACAACAATGCTAATCACCGCACTCTTCACGGCACAACGACGTAACCAGCTACTCTTTAAAAACTTCGGCATCACTCTCTCTCTAGAAAATTAATTGATTATTTCACGTGTTTAGGGGATTTACAGCACGCCCGCCTGCTGCATAGCTCTGCGCAAAGGCGCATGACAGGATTCCGCCAACGGTGTTAATGGTAAACGTATACCCTCAGGTATAAGGCCCATTTCCTGTAGAGCCCATTTTACAGGAATAGGATTGGCCTCCAGGAATAGATCCTGGTGCAAACCCAGCAGCCCCTCGTTAATTCGTTCCGCTTCAGTACGGTCGCCTTTTAGTGCCGCGGCGCACATCTCATGCATAGCTTTGGGGGCTACGTTGGCCGTTACCGATATATCACCCTTGGCACCCGCCAGAATCAGATCCATAGCGGTGGCATCATCACCACTGTAGAGATCGAGTTTATCGCCACAACCATCCAGTATTTCCTGACCACGGCTCAAATCGCCCGTAGCTTCTTTGATGCCAACAATATTGGAAATTCCAGCCAAGCGAAATACGGTTTCGGGCAGCATATCCACAGCAGTACGCCCCGGCACGTTATAAAGAATTTGAGGTATGGCAACGGCCTCGGCCACTGCGCGAAAATGCAAGTACAGACCCTCCTGGGTGGGTTTGTTGTAATAAGGGGTGACCAGCAAACAGGCATCGGCGCCAGCCTGCTGGGCACAACGGGTGAGATCAATGGCCTCACGGGTTGAGTTGGCGCCGGTTCCGGCGATCACCGGGATACGCCCAGCCGCATGGTTTACCACACGACGTATCACGTCACAGTGCTCTTTCTCGTCCAGAGTTGCTGATTCCCCGGTAGTTCCTACTGCGACAATGGCATCAGTACCATTTTCCACGTGGAAATCCACCAGCCTCTCAAGGGCCTCATTATCAACAGCACCGTCTGCCTGCATGGGCGTTACCAGGGCCACCATACTGCCATGAAACATGGGATATCTCCGTGAATTGGCGCTCCTCATACCTCCAACCATCCCTCAAAAAATAGTGGGATAGCGATATTTCGAAACGCCGAAAAGCTAAAGACGCAATGGTACTGACACACCCTTATGATGACAAGGAAATGGACAAATAGAACTCCACCGACGGCCAGCGAAATTCCACAGTTTGATGCTAGAATCCCGATAATGAGTTTGTTTAGTTTGAAGGAAAATTAATGGAAAATTATCTGGTTATTACTGCGCTGGGCGAAGACAAACCTGGCATCGTCCATAAGCTGACTGAAACAGTGGCAAACTG
>JAUWVK010000043.1 GCA_030617485.1 Gammaproteobacteria bacterium | reverse complement strand
ATGGATTTATTAAAAATATTGCGTTGCGACACTGCGCAGGGATATTTAATCAGCAAACCCATTCCCGCAAAAGACTTTGAAGTCTGGCTGAAAAGCCAAAACTCACAGACTAAACTGGCTCAACATCCATCAAGCCGAAGCGCCAGTTAAATCATTATTCAGTTGGCCTGCACCACATCCATATTAAGCAGTAATTCCCAATAACCCCTCTAAAGTGTCCTGATATTTAGAGGGTTATCACTCTAATGTGCCATCTATAGTACAACTTCCTACACTGGCAGCAATAACCAACTATTTGCTGCTACTATTGCCTGTGATAACAATCTAGACTTCTGTTTTATACCTCTGTTTCATAGAAAGTAAGGCAAGCTGGGAGAACCCCATGAAAGAATCTTCATTAACCATTCGCTACGCCAACTGGGTAGTCAGTCACCCATGGATAACCATCCTCGCTTCACTATTACTGGTAATGGCCGCAGCCAGCGGAGGTAAAAATCTTGCCTTTAAAACAGATTACCGAGTCTTTTTCAGTGCGGATAATCCCCAGCTACTGGCCTTTGAAGAGCTGGAAGCAAGCTACACCAAGAATGACAACGTCATGTTTATTTTGGCACCTAAATCAGGTGATGCCTTTGATGAACAAACTCTCGCTGCGGTAAAAAACCTCACAGAAAAAGCCTGGCAAATTCCCTATTCTATCCGCGTTGATTCAATTTCCAATTTCCAGCATACCGAAGCCAGTGAAGATGATCTGATTGTTCGTGATCTTGTTAGTGAAGAGATAACACTGGACAATGAAAACAGGAGCAAGATTAAAAAGGTTGCCCTTTCTGAACCGATACTGCTCAACCGACTCATACCTGATCGCAGCCATGTCACCGGCATTAATATCACCATACAGTTACCGGGAGAAAGCCTGACCGAGGTACCAGAGGTCGTGGCATTTTCCCGTAACCTTGCGGCAGAAATAAAAGCTGAATTCCCTAATATTGATATTTACCTCAGCGGCATGGTGTTCATGAACAATGCCTTCTCTGAAGCATCAAAATCGGATATGCAATCGCTGGTGCCGATTAGCTTTGCGCTTATGTTAATCACCCTCGGCTTAATGATTCGCGGATTTACCGGCACTGTTGGCACGTTAATCGTCATCATGTTTTCGATTCTTGCCGGCATGGGTTTTGGTGGTCATCTTGGTTTCCCAATAACACCACCATCAGCATCAACGCCTACCATCATATTAACCATTGCTATTGCTAACTGTGTGCATATTTTGGTCACCATGCTGCACGAGATGCGACTAGGCCGTGAGAAAAAAGAGGCTATTGTCGAAAGTCTTCGTATCAACATGCAACCTGTCTCCCTGGCCAGCCTCACAACAGCAATAGGTTTCCTAAGCATGTTGTTTGCTGATGTACCGCCTTTTCACCACCTGGGAATTATGACTTCTGCAGGCGTTATCGTTTCATTCGTTTTGTCTGTTGCCTTCTTGCCGGCATTCATGACGATATTCCCGGTAAAAACAACCCTAAGAAAAAGTGATGATAGCCACTTCATGGTCAAACTGGGTGATTTTGTCGTTGCTAAACAAAAAGGTTTAATGTGGGGCATGGGTATTGTTGTCGTCATATTGGCGATTTCAGTACCTCGCAATGAACTTAATGACGTTTTTGTTCATTACTTTGATGAATCCGTTAGCTTTCGAAAAGATGCTGATTTTATGACTGAAAACCTCAGCGGACTTTATATTATCGACTACTCCCTGGATTCAGGAGAACCTGGCGGCATCAGCAATCCGGAGTTTCTAAAAGATGTTGCGGCCTTCTCCAAGTGGTACCGCGCCCAGCCTGAAACCATTCATGTTAATACGTTATCTGACACCATGAAACGTTTAAACAAAAACCTGCATGGTGATGACCCTGAATGGTATCGACTGCCTGATGAACGAGACCTTTCTGCGCAGTATCTATTGCTGTTCGAAATGTCATTACCGTACGGCCTCGATCTCAATAATCAAATTAATGTGGAAAAATCAGCGACTCGTTTTACTGCCACACTTGAAACCATGTCCACCAACGATTTACTTGCCCTGGAAATACGTGCAAATAAATGGTTGAAAGCTAACACAACACACTTCGCTAAAGCAGAAAGCAGTGGCACTTCTATTATGTTTGCCCATATTGGAAAACGTAACATCATTAGTATGCTGATGGGCACAACGCTCGCCTTAATCGGCATTTCGCTTATTCTTATTTTCGCACTAAAGTCATTTAGAATTGGGCTAATCAGCATGATCCCTAACCTTGTGCCTGCCACCATGGGGTTCGGACTTTGGGGGTTAACCGTAGGTGAAATTGGCCTTGGTCTTTCTATTGTAGCCGGCATGACACTGGGCATTGTCGTCGATGACACAGTGCATTTCCTCAGCAAATACCTGCGCGCCAGAAGAGAGAATGGGCTAAGCAGTGAAGATGCTGTTCGTTACGCCTTTCGCACGGTTGGTATGGCACTGTTCACCACATCCATCGTACTCATTACCGGGTTCCTGGTGCTCTCACTGTCCAGCTTTGAATTAAACTCCGGGATGGGCTTATTAACCGCCATAGTTATTTGCTTCGCACTAATCGCAGACTTCTTTTTACTGCCACCCCTGCTAATAAAGCTTGATCACAAAGATATGCCCACACCTTCAAATGAAAAAAATACTGTGGAGAATACACATGCACAAACTAATTAAACTCTTTATAGGGGTCACGCTTCTCCTCCCTGTTGTTGTTATCACCAAAACCATAGCAGCAGAAACACCAGAAGAAAAAGGTCTGGCCATTGCTCAAGAAGCTGACCAGCGAGATGCCGGCTGGAAGGATCAAACAGCTAGTCTGGATATGACACTTCGCAATCGTCACGGCAAGGAAAGTACACGTAAAACTCACAACAAAACATTAGAAATGAACAATGATGGTGATAAATCACTCAGTATTTTTGACTCGCCCCGCGATATTAAAGGAACTGCATTTTTAAGTTTTACCCACGCACTTAAACCTGACGAGCAATGGCTTTACCTACCAGCTTTAAAACGTGTAAAACGTATATCCTCCAGCAATAAATCTGGCCCCTTTATGGGTAGCGAGTTTGCTTATGAGGATTTATCTTCTCAGGAAGTTGAAAAATATACCTACAAATATTTACGTGATGAAAAGCTAGACGGGCGTGACTGTTTTGTTATTGAACGCAAACCCGTGTACAAACATTCAGGCTACACTAAAATGGTAACCTGGCTGGATAAGGAAATGTATCAACCTCTTAAAATAGAGTTTTATGACCGAAAAAAATCCTTATTAAAAACACTGACCAGCACAGACTATAAACAATACCTGGAAAAATACTGGCGCCCTACTCGCATGTCGATGGTTAATCATCAGACCAAAAAAAGCACCGACCTGTTATGGAGTAATTACAAATTAAATACGGGATTAAAAGAACGTGACTTTGACCGCAATAGTTTGAAACGTGCGCGTTAAGCTTGCATCTTAACACTGTGTGCTTTAAACAACGGACACGGTCTTCCCTACACCTATCAGCAACATGCTTGCTGTTCAGTTGTTTGTTTGCCCTGGGAGTCACATCACAAAGCATTGCAGGTGAGTGGTCTGGCTACATAAGCGGTGAATATCGAGCATTTACAGATACGCCTGCAGATACTCGGCAACATGGCAACAACCTTTCCTTCTCGATCCAGCCAGAATTTTTCACCGACTGGGATAATGGTAATCAAAGCTTCACCTTTGTACCGTTTGCTCGCCGGAATGAGCATGACGAAGAACGAACTCATACTGACATTCGAGAGCTCACCTGGCTAAAAGCCGCTGACACCTGGGAACTTCGCGTTGGCATCCGCAAATTATTCTGGGGTGTCACTGAGTCTTCTCATCTGGTCGACATCATTAACCAGACAGATCTTGTTGAAGCGCCTGATGGGGAAGAAAAACTAGGCCAGCCGATGATTAATCTCGCTCTAATCAACAACTGGGGCACCGTTGATCTATTTGTTTTACCGGGCTTTCGCGAGCGTACCTTTCCCGGTGTGGACGGACGTTTACGTTCTCCTCTTCCTGTAGATACCAACATGGCTATTTATGAATCCTCTCAGGAAGATCGCCATATTGACTATGCGGCACGCTGGTCACACGCACTGGGTGACTGGGATATAGGTGTTAGCTATTTTAACGGAACAAGCCGCGACCCCCTCTTTATACCAAACGCTGGCATCCCTTCGCTAAGCACAGCGCTTCTACCTGTTTATAATCTCATTGAACAATGGGGAATTGATTTACAGGCGACACTGGATAACTGGTTATGGAAAGTAGAAGCCATAAATCGTTCTGGTATGGGTGAAAGTTATACCGCCATGAGCGGAGGTTTCGAATATACTTTTTACGGGTTTGCAGACAGCTCGTTCGATCTCGGCGTTATTTCTGAAATCATGCATGATGATCGTGGCGACAATGCCACCACCCCATTTGCTGATGATATTTTAATCGGCGCCCGACTGGCCCTGAACGATGAACAATCCACAGAGTTTCTGATGGGTGTTATTGCTGACAGTGATGATTCCACCCGTTTACTCAGCCTTGAGTCCAGCCGACGATTTGGTGATAATTGGAAAGCCAGTCTTGAAGGACAGGCCTTCATTAATATCCCCAGCAATAGTCTATTGTCTGGAGTTAAAGATGATAGTTATTTACAGCTGGAGGTCGTGCGTTATTTTTAGCCCTGCCCACCGCTAGACGCCTCATAATTTACACTTCTCGTAAATACATAAGCCTCCAAATCAAAAGGACAGTAATCAGAAATCATCGCAATACTGGGGTTACTGGCTTTAAAATCCGCCCAAATTCCTGGGATACATTAATATTTACGTTCGCCCATAGAAAAAGCCACAGCTTAGGGGAAACTGTGGCTTTTGGGGTGGTGATGCGCGGGTTACCGCGCGAGATAGAATGTATCAAACAGACTTAGTCATTGATATAGATAAACCCCTATATCGTTATAATATTTTATTATAAGGCACTTATATGGTTACTATTTGACCTTTTATATAAAAACTGAACAAAAACAGTGTTTTTTGTTCAATTTCCTTGACTTATGTGCGTATAGGACGACAATTGCCTGATAAATAACCAGATTATAATTATCAAGGCATCTTTATGGGTGACACAGGTTATACCTGCCAGCAAGTAATGAGGATCACTGGGCTTTCCCGTCGTCAGCTCACTTACTGGCGAAAAACCGGGCTCATCGACCCACAGTTTCAAACTCCAGGTGGCCACACACGTTTCTCCTTCGCTAACCTGCTGGCCCTGAAAACAGCAAAAAAACTCATCGATGCTGGTGTTTCTGTCCAGCGTATTCGCAAAAGCATTGTTTCATTAACCAACTTTTTGCCTTCCTGTACTGCACCTCTAACCGAACTGTCATTGGTGGCAACGGGAGATGTGATTTTGGTATTGCATCGCGAAACCGCCTTTGAAGCACTAACAGGACAGGAATGGATCTACCCTGTGGCAGAGCTTGCAAGGGAAGCCGCCATCACCTGTGGTGAACCAGAGCCGGAACAAACTGATTTGTTCTTTGAATCAACTAAAACAAATTTTATCGATAATGAAAGCGCTTCAAATGAAGTTGCCTAATTCATTTTATTAATATGATTGATACACAAACGACCGGAGACGCTCTTCTATTCTCCACAAGCGATGGTGAAGTTCAGATAAAACCGGGGGGTTCATGAATATAATCGCAATTGCAAACCAGAAAGGTGGCTGTGGCAAAACAACAACAGCAATAAATCTTGCTGCTAGCCTGGGAGAAAAGGGCTATCAAACACTGCTTATTGATGCAGACCCACAGGGACATGCTTCCCTTGGTATAGGACAAAGGCGACAGGAAGAACCAGGCCTTTATGAAGTTTTCGCGCTGGATTTCCCAATATCAGAAGCCATTATTCAGGATGTTTGTGAAGGGGTCGATCTGATTCCTGCAACAATCTCATTAGCTGCTATTGAACATGTTCTAGCGGACATGCCAAAACGAGAACGCCAACTCCACGATCATCTTCAAACACTTGGAACAACATATGACTACGTTGTCATAGATTGTCCACCAGCTCTGGGCTTACTTTCGATCAACGCCATCCGCGCCGCTAATCGAGTGCTTGTTCCTATTGATATGAGCCTTTTCGCAATCGATGGCATCGAACGACTTAGCGAAACAGTAGAACTGATTGCGCAGAAATATGACCTTGAAATCGAGGTTAATATGCTGCCGACAATGGTGGATAAACGTACCAAACTATGTCGGAAATTCCTCCTGGGGATTTGGGAAAGATACCAGGACAATGTCCTCCCAGTAATGATCAATTACACTGTTCGGCTCAAAGAGTCTGTCTGTGAAGGAAAATCCATTATTCAGTACGAGCCACGTTCGACCGCCGCAAAAGATTATCGTGAGCTGGCTGATGAGATTTTACGTCGTTCGTCAAATGAACAAGCTATCGCCAATGATGAACTAACATGGCTTATGCATAGGATTGATGAAGCAAAAGCTATTCCTGAATTGTCTGTCGATGGACTCACTCCTGATCAGGATGCTCTGAGTGCTGAAATTTGCGACGAGATAATGAATGAATTAAACAATGAAATAAATAGCGAATTGGATGAAGAAGCGACTGAAAATATACTCACTGTTGCTGGAAATGCCAATGATCTTCAACGTGTTGAATTAATATACCCTGATTACAGTGGCCGGGATCTTAAAATCGCGGGTGAATTCAATGACTGGGTTCCGGATCAAGGTGTTGAAACAATCTTGGAAGAAACGACAATCCGTAAAATATTTTTTGTAGAGCCTGGAGAATATCAATATCGACTGGTTATCGATGGCAAGTGGCGAAATGATCCCACTAATCCAGAACAAATTCTGAATTCTATGGGTGTTCATAATTCGATGCTAAAAGTTAGCGATGGTTTCCATCTTCCGTAGCCCACAATGATAACTGCTGTGATACATAGATTTTAAAAGTGAGTAAAAGAACATGAAAAACGAAATCAACAAAAAAACCCATTCAATGGGACCCACCATGTCAAAACACCGTCTAACGAACATCAGTCACCATTTTCTAAGTGATGAAAATGAACGATTACCCGTATGGAAAAACACTTTTATTATTCCAGTATTACTAAGTTCAAAGAATGATGATTATATAGTCTACGAGCTTGATCGCGCCTTCAATCAACAACACCGTAGCAGCATGGTGCTTAATATAGAAGCAAGTCTTAACGGGATAGATTCATTAACACCTATAATGCACAATAATCCATCTGGTGATAAACCAGAAAAATCCATTCCTGATTTTTGCCTAATTCCAGTAACGTCAACATCTACAACGCTGGCCTTACAAAGCGATCGGTTAATTATTGCTGTTCATTCTTCTTTGCAAGGCATTCGTGCTGCTTACAATCAACTGGCCTTTCTGGCCTCATTAGAAACAGATTTTAATGTCATTGTAATAATGCTGGGAGCTAAAACAAAACAGGAAGCAAAAAGATTCTATGAATTCCTTTGCGACAGCTCTGAGTCCCTCCTTGCATTAGAACTGGAATGTGGTGGGTTTCTATTACAGAGTGAAGATGGAATTATCCCCGGTGAAGATGATGACAGCGAGGTGGCCACGGATATGCAAGGCGTTGCGAAAGGTATATTGCACGAATTCACCCCAGGATTAAAAATACCAGGATCAAATTCAGCCACCACTTCACTGCCGCTGTCTGTTAAAAGCTCACTTTATCTCACTTAACAGACCTACCTACCCCCCTAAATAATCCCGGTTAGCCTTATCCTGACAGGCAACCGGTTTTTTTATTCCCATGGCAATGGAAATGTTTAAAATCCACCCTAACTCATTTATCATACGAGTATTATTTCTACAACTCGGTATTGAAGCAATGCAGTCACTCATTCAGGTCTTACCTAGAAAACTGAGAATCCAGGGCTTTATAATTACCCTTGGCATACTCCTGTTCACCACGCACGCATCAACAACGTGGGCAAATGATGCAGAAGAAAATGATGCGCTGAAAGAACAACAACAAAAGCTCCAGCAAATTCTGGATGAAATTGGAGATGCTCGCGAACAACGTACCGAGCAAAGAGCCCTACTAGAAAAACTTAATCAAAAAATGCAATGCAACTGGACATTAATTCAGGACTACGATACCTGTGATAAAAAACACAAAGAACAAAAACAGGGGCAATTAAACTGCACACAACAGGCCAAGGAAAGAGCAAAAGAATGTTTGTCCAATATAGATAACTGACCTGAATAAGAATTATTTCACTTTCCCACGTTTTTTATATTCTAGCCTTTAACGCATTTCGAACACTCTTAAGAATATCTTTCGGTGAACTATCATGAGCAAGAAGACTGCGTAGCTTTCCCAGAGGATCAACAACATACACAAACGATGTGTGGTCAACGCTGTAATCCTTCCTTTCACCTTTATGCTCCAGGCTGTAATCAGCACGGTAAAGCAATGTAACCTCGGATAATGTTGCATGATTCCCCGTCACTCCTAAAATATTAGGATGAAAATATTGGGTATATTCCTTCAACGCTTCTGGTGAATCTCTATCAGGGTCAACACTTACAAGTAACCCCCTTACCTTTTCCGCCTCCGCAACTTCTAACTGATTGAATGCATCTGCCCAATTCGACATTGTGAGAGGACAGACATCAGGGCAGTTCATATAACCGAAGTAAAGCAAGACTACTTTTCCACGTAAATCACGCAAGGCCAATGGACCATCTGCTGACTGTAATACGAAATCACCACCTAATTTTTGCAAATGATCAGGGATAGGAAGGGGCTGAGCTCGTTGCCAGCAGTAGAAACCTGTGCCTGCTAATACAGCAAGACCTATTACAACTACCAGTCGCGCGGTTCTAGTTTTTAATGAGGCCATCTTCATCATTGGTTTAAAATAGTATATTTCTGACTTTAGAGGTATCGGGTCAACCAATCGGGATTTTTATTATTTGGCGGAGAGGGAGGGATTCGAACCCTCGGAACCAATAAAGGTTCACTTGATTTCGAGTCAAGCCCATTCGGCCTCTCTGGCACCTCTCCAAATTCTATTCATCAACTGATGACGCTTCTAGCCCTAAATAAATCGAATAAGCATTCATCCGATTCACCCGTGATGCAGGCATATCTTTATATATCCCCAAATCCATAGCGTCATAGGTTTCATCAAAAGGCGTCATACTTTCAACACCAACTGACATATTCTTAAACAAAATATTCAAGTACCCTAAAGTAAAGTTAATAGCATCATCTGGATCAGCGGCAGCTTTTCCATGCCCAGGAACAATCACTTTAAATTTTTTCGCATTAAGTTTGGCCAGGTTTTTTATCCAGTGTTTGATATCAGAACCTGCTACAAAGGGAACCCTGCCTTCAAAAATCAAATCGCCTGAAAATAAAACGTTTTCCTGAACAACCTCTATTGTTAAATCACCATCCGAATGGGTTGACCCCAGCGGGGTGAGTACAAATTCAATACCACCCAATGTGAACTGGGTCTTCTCTGATATATACCGGTCTGGTTTTACCAGATAGGTACTAACATCTACCCAGGGGAAAAGTGATTCACGGCGTTCTTTAAGACGGGCCTCTGCTGAATCGGCTGCGAGATAATTTTTTGCTCCTGATGGAGCAATCATTTCTGCGCCCTGCTCCTTGAATACCTGTAACCCATAGATATGATCCGCATGGTAGTGCGTTGAAATAACTTTAACGACGGGTTTATCCGTCAACTCGCGTATTTTTGCTAACAACAAATAGGCAAGGGACGGTGTACCCAATGCATCTAGCACCACCACACCCTCATCGGTGATAACCACTCCGGCATTTGACATAAAACCATCATTGTCAGTCGGCGTACCAGGAGGGCCTGTTACATAATAGACTCGAGGCGAGATCTGAATAAGTTCCATTGCCACATTGGTAGGCTCATAGGGGCTATTTTTCCATATAGCTGCAGACTTATCTGATACCCCATTGCCATTCTTTAAATCACAACCGGTGACAAGCATCCCAACTGCAAGAAAAAATAACACTATATACTTTCTAATCATTTCTATTCTCTATCCACTTCTACTGCGAAGGCACTCATCTTCTAATAATACGCAATGGAATGATGTGCAAAAGACGCAATACCCATTGATTAGTAAATTAGCAACTATCGTCTAGCCTTAAAAAAATTCCTTAATATTTCACCACATTCATCTGCCAAAATACCGCTATGCATCTCTAGCGAATGATTGAATTGATCGCTACCCAACAAAGAAAAAGCACTTCCTGCGGCACCCGCACGAGGATCATCAGCACCGTATACTACCCGTTTTATTCGCGCATGGGTGATGGCACCGACACACATCACGCAGGGCTCCAATGTGACGTACAGCGTGGCTCCCGGTAAGCGATAATTAGACTCCGCTTTACCCGCTGCCCTTAATGCCATAATTTCAGCATGGGCTGTAGGATCATGGCCTTTTATAGGTTGATTCCAGCCTTCTGAGACTAATTCATCATCCCTAACAATGACGGCACCAACCGGAACTTCGCCCTCTTCTTCTGCACGTTTAGCAAGCTTAAGTGCATGACTTACCCAGTGACGGTCGCGCTCATCCTGATCAGGTTCGCTCACTTTGCAGTCTCGGTTATTCCCACTCTATGGTTGCAGGTGGTTTGCTGGAAATATCATAAGCAACACGCGCGATACCAGGTACTTCGTTAATAATACGACGCGATACTAGCTCTAATAATTCATAAGGAAGATGCGCCCAACGGGCAGTCATAAAATCGACAGTCTCAACAGCACGCAGTGATACTACATAATCATAACGCCGGCCATCACCTGTTACGCCGACAGACTTCACCGGCAAGAATACCGTAAAGGCCTGACTGACTTTGTGATACCACTCACTGTTGTGCAGTTCTTCTATAAAAATGGCATCCGCGAGACGCAATATATCCGCAAATTCTTTTTTGACTTCACCAAGGATACGCACACCCAGACCTGGCCCCGGGAATGGGTGTCGATAAACCATGTCGTATGGCAGGCCTAGTTCCGTTCCTAATTTGCGCACTTCGTCTTTAAACAGTTCACGCAAGGGTTCAACCAAACCCAGTTCCATATTTTCAGGCAGGCCACCCACATTGTGGTGAGACTTAATAAGATGCGCCTTGCCAGACTTGGCACCAGCTGACTCGATCACGTCCGGATAAATCGTGCCCTGTGCTAACCATCTGGCATTACTTAATTTACGTGCCTCTTCTTCAAATATTTTAATGAACAGGTTGCCGATAATTTTTCGTTTTTTCTCAGGATCATTTTCACCGGCAAGGGCGTCCATAAAACGATCCTGCGCATTGACACGAATCACGTGTACACCCATGTGCTCGGCAAAGGTGGCCATCACCTGATCGCCTTCATTAAGACGCAACAGGCCGTTATCCACAAACACACAG
>JAUWVK010000040.1 GCA_030617485.1 Gammaproteobacteria bacterium | reverse complement strand
CTCAATGAGCAACGTCCGAACAATCTTCCGCCCCTCAATATCTGTCTGCAAGTGAATATTAGTGGTGAAAAATCTAAATCTGGTGTTCAGCCTTCGGCACTGTTTGAACTAGCATCAGGCATCATGGAATTACCCCGTCTTCGTTTACGCGGCCTCATGGCAATCCCGGCGCCCGACACTGACTTTGAAAAACAAAGGGACGCTTTCAGAGCCGTCCATGAGGTTTTTGATTCCCTGAATACAAAGTTAGGTGGCGCCGAGAAGGTAATGGATACTCTGTCCATGGGCATGTCGAATGATCTGGAAGCTGCAATAGCAGAAGGATCCACCCTGGTCAGAATTGGAACCGATATATTTGGGCCACGCAAAAATTTCACTGAACACACTCAGGCGGAATAACGTTACCCACCAGAGAATATGCCATAATCAAACAATGAAAAACGTCAAATTAGCCTTCATCGGCGGCGGCAATATGGCATCCAGTCTAATCGGTGGATTGGTGGCAGATCATGTTGATCCCAAACAAATCAGCGTCGCTGACATCAATGACAATCAACGGGAAAATCTGGCAGCTCGATATAGTGTTTCCACCTCGGCGGATAATCAGGCAGTCGCTGCGGAAGCAGGTGTGGTCATATTGGCCATCAAACCACAACAATTAAAAGCTGTCTGTGAAGAACTGGCACCCACCATCCAACAAAATAATTCACTGGTTGTATCTATCGCTGCAGGTATCCGTAGTGAAGATATCAATAAATGGCTGGGTGGTAATGCCGCCGTAGTACGTGCCATGCCCAACACTCCAGCACTGGTGCAAACCGGAGCCACAGCCCTGTTTGGCAATGCCCAGGTTTCGTCTAAACAACGGGATCTGGCTGAATCCATTTTACGGGCGGCAGGTCTGACGTTGTGGGTAGAGGATGAATCGCAAATGGATGCTGTTACTGCACTTTCCGGCAGTGGCCCGGCCTATTTTTTCCGCATCATGGAAGCCATTGAGTCAGCCGGGGTAGAGCTTGGGCTAACAAAGGAAACGGCTCATTTGCTAACCTTGCAGACTGCCCTCGGAGCCGCCAAGATGGCGTTGGAAAGTCGCGATTCTGTGGCAAATCTCCGCGAACAGGTTACTTCGCCTGGGGGTACAACAGAGCAGGGTTTGGCGGCCATGGAAAAACACAACATCGATGCAGTATTTTCAGACGTACTTAAAGCAGCCCGGGACCGTTCTGAAGAATTGGCAAAAATACTCAGCGGGTCCTGAACATAGAGTCAATAAAAAGCTGGCAGTTAACCCTAGCCATTAAAGACTGGCTGTAACTAGCCATATAACTGGACGTAAAAAAAGGGGAAGAAAATCCAATGGGAGGTTCGTACGCCGGTAATGCGGGTGTTTTTCTGATCCAGACCCTGTTCGGGCTGTACACCGGCGCGGTCATGATCCGTTTTTTGCTTGCCCTGGCTCGCGCGGATTTCTACAACCCCATTTCGCAATTTCTTGTGAAGGTTACCAATCCTCCTCTGGTACCGCTGAGACGGATTATTCCCAGTCTTGGGGGCGTTGATCTGGCATCGGTAGTATTAATGCTGGCCCTGCAGGCTGCAGAAATTATGTTGATTACTGCCATTAAGGGCTTTGGCATCCACCCATTGGGCCTCATCGTATTATCCATTGGCGGCCTTTTATCCCTGCTGTTCCAGATCTACTTCTTTACCATATTGATTCAGGTCGTTCTCAGTTGGGTGGCACCCGGCGGCCATAATCCCGCTATTTCGCTGCTCTACAACCTCAACGAACCCCTGCTACGCCGCGCCAGACGTATTCTGCCAGCCATGCATGGTTTTGATTTTTCACCCATCCTGATAATGATTCTTCTGCAATTACTCACCATTGTCCTTATCGCACCCATCAACGACCTCGGAATGAGCCTGTCATCGGGGTGAACCCGACCTCTGACTGGTATCAGTGGGAAGGGGATAACCTGCTGATTGTCATTCGCGTACAGCCTGGAGCCAGCCGTGACCAAATCGTTGGAACTGTTAACGAATCCCTGAAAATCCGCATCACCGCAGCCCCGGTAGATGGCAAAGCCAACAGCCATTTAATCAAATATCTGGCCAAAACCTTTGGTGTAGCCAGATCCAGGGTAAAACTGATTTCCGGTGACAAAAGCCGAGATAAACGCCTGCGAATACACTCCCCAAATGACCTTCTCGCAGGCATATCACGCCCCTAATATCCATGTTTTATATAAGGCAATTAAGCATTTGAACTTACCACTTCTCAGTTCGTGGATATTACCCACCCCATATTCCTGTAAACCCCTATACAGGCTAAACTTCCGCCCAGTTCGGCCGTTACTGATACCGAGATGCACCCACAGTGGGAATTTGTAAGCACATGAATTTTTTGGGACTAAACGGGTAAGTTAAGGCATGGGAAAAGACCAATTTACAGAACAACTCAACGCCTATAGTCGTTGGAAAGAAGGCGCGATTCGTCAGATTAAGGCCTACCGGGACTGGCTTGCTGACCACGAGATGAGCAGTCCAGAAGATGATCTACGCATGTACGAGATCCTCGACTCGCTGGATTCAGACAGCATTACCATTGGCTTTGCCGCAGAATTTTCTCGTGGCAAAACCGAACTCATCAACGCCATTTTCTTTGCCAATTACAAACGCCGCCTACTACCATCGTCCGCAGGCCGCACCACCATGTGTCCTACTGAGCTATTTTTCGATTCCAAAGCAGATGGGGCCTATATTCGCATGCTGCCCATCGAGACTCGTCTGGACGATACCAGCATCAGCGAATACAAACAGGATCCCAACAACTGGATCAACATTGATCTGGATGTAGATTCCGCAGACCACATGGTCGAGTCTTTCAAAGAAATCATCAAAACGAAAAGTGTACCGGTCAAAAGCGCCATCGAACTCGGCCTGTATTCCAAAGAAGAGATGGAACAGGCGGAAGTCCCCCCTGTAAACATAGAAATCCCCATGTGGCGCCATGTAATGATTAGCTTCCCTCACCCCTTGCTACAACAAGGCCTGGTGATTCTTGATACTCCCGGACTGAATGCCATGGGCTCTGAGCCAGAGCTCACCATGGACATGTTACCCAATGCACAGGCGGTAATTTTTGTACTGGCAGCCGATACCGGCGCAACTAAAACCGACATGGAAATCTGGAAACAGCATGCCGCGGCTTTGCGTGAGAAAAATGAATCGGGCCTTATGGTCGTACTGAATAAAATAGATACCCTGTGGGATGAATTACAGGATGAAGCGGCTATAAACGCGAACATTAATGATCAATGCGAAAAAACTGCCGAGATTCTTAATATCGAAGCCAGCAAAATTTACCCTGTGTCTGCGCAAAAAGGTCTGCTGGCCCGCGTAAAGGGTGACGACGCATTACTGGAAAAAAGCGGTCTGCCCGCACTGGAAGCGGCATTATCAGACGATGTGCTACCTGCCAAACAGCACCTGGTACGCGAAAACATTGTCTCTCGAATTGGCACCATGGTGGAATCTACCAAAGGTGTACTGAACGAACGTCTGGACTCCATCAACCAGCAACTTGAAGAGTTGCGCTCCCTGTCCGGCAAGAGTGCCGATGTGCTGATGGATACAATGCAAAAATTACGAACGGAACAGTCCATCTACCAAAAAGATGTAGAAAACTTCCAGACCAGTCGCCATGTGCTAAAACGTCAACTGATCTCGTTAATAGAAGCACTTGGCCTGGACGCCCTTGACCAAACAATTACGAATACACGATCAAGCATGGTGGATAGCTGGACTACTTCAGGCATGAAAAACGGCATGAAAAAGTTCTTTGATGGCGCCCGCGACTCCATGACCCAGGTCAATTTCCAGACAGAAAAGTCCAATGCTATTGTCACCAGTATCTATGACCGCTTTCGCGATGAGCATGGTTTCAAAAACCTGAACCCGGTATTGTTCGCTACCGCACGCTATTCCCGTGAACTGGATCAACTCTACAAAGAGGCTGAAGCATTCCGTACCAGCAAAATGACCACCATGACCGAACAAAGTTTTGTGATAAAGAAATTCTTCATTTCCATGGTCAGCGGTGCACGCAACATTTTCTTTCGTGCCAACCAGGATGCAGAAGACTGGGCAGGCTCAGCCATGCGCCCACTGGCAGCAAGAATCAAAGAACGCAAAGTACAGCTGGAAAAACGTTTGGCTAATTTGCAAAAGATTAAAAATTCCCGTGAAAAACTCTCTGGAAACATTAGCAATCTGGAATCCCAGGCCAAAGACCTGGACGAGCAGCTAAACACCATAAAAGGTATCCTCTCTGCTATAAACACCCCATTGGTACCCTTGCAAGAGCAGGAAGAAAAAGCAGCAGCAGCCTCCTAGGCTTCCAGGTATAACCACCCTCAGTAAAGGCGCACACTATCGCTCACAGCATAGTGTAGTTCACACGTACGCCTATTTTATTGAACTTAAAACAACAATACCCCTCAAAAAAAGACTTACCTGAACATTGACCACTTTTCGGGTTGACATAGCAGTGAATATTCCCGAAGGTGCAGGTAACAACAAATAGCTCCCCTGAAATATTCTTACCGTCGGAGGTAACATTGTGCTAAAACACTTCTTTTCTAAAACGTTAGCTGGCGCAACGTTTAAAACAAACCTTAAAGGATTATTAACTGTCCTGGTTTGCCTTTTCACATTCATGCATGCTGAAAATACCCGTGCCGAAACGTCGCAGACATTCGGCGACTACACCATTCATTACAACGCCTTTAACAGTGATGTTCTGCAACCCAGCATGGCGGAAGCCTACGGCATAGTCCGCAGCAAAAACCGCGGCATGTTGACAATCACTATCATCAAAAAAGGTTCGGAACTAAAAGGCTCGCCTGTACACGCAAAGGTAACTGCCAGCGCCAGCAACCTAACAGGTCAATTCCGGAAATTTAAGATACGGGAAATTGATGAAAAGATTTCTATTTATTATATGAGCGTTTTCCATGTTGCTCATGAGGAAATGCTGAATTTTGTGCTAAACGTTCTACCTGAAGGTGAAACTCAGGCCCTCACGGTAAAATTCCGCCAGAAATTTTACACCCAGTAACGCTCTAAACTGCCTATCCCGGTTCAAAGTTCGTAGTCAACGAGCAACGGCGCATGATCTGAAAACCACTTTTCTTTATAAACCGCTGCGGATTTTACGGAATCCTTAAGTCCCGGCGTGATCACCTGGTAATCAATACGCCAGCCCACATTATTCGCTCGCGCCTGACCACGATTAGACCACCAGGTATATTCTCCATCGCTCTGATTAACCTCGCGGAATGCATCGACAAAACCTAGCGACCCGAATAACTTATCCAGCCAGGCCCGCTCTTCCGGTAAGCAGCCAGAGTTTTTCTGATTACTTTTCCAGTTTTTAATATCGATTTCTTTATGCACAATATTCCAGTCGCCACAGATAACAAATTCACGCCGCTGTCGCCGCATCGCCTTTAGGGTTTCCGTAAAACGATCCATGAAACTATATTTGACCTGCTGACGCTCTTCCTTGGCTGAACCAGAAGGCAAATAAAGAGAAATGACGCTAAGTTTACCGGTTTCTTCTGAATCAAAATCAACCTGTATAAAACGCCCTTCGGCATCCATGTCTTCAAAACCCTTACCAAGGCCCTTAGTTACCCGGCTTGGTTTGTAGCGCGAATAGATAGCAACACCACTATAACCCTTTTTCACCGCATCAAAGTAATAACAATGGTAGCCCTCAGGGTAAAAGTCTTTTAGTAATAGCTGGTCTTCCTGTGCCTTGGTTTCCTGAATACACACCACGTCGGGTTTTTGTTTCTTCATCCACTGGAAAAAACCTTTTTTCTCGGCTGCGCGAATACCGTTGACATTGGCGGTAATAATTTTCATGGGTTTACCCTGTTTTTTCTGATCCAGATCAATAAAGCACAGAATTATACCGCAGTGAGCTCCGACT
Organism: Gammaproteobacteria bacterium; assembly: GCA_030617485.1. The sequence goes on along the minus strand of JAUWVK010000040.1, from coordinate 6,249 downwards.
GGCTGACCAGATGAGGTAAACTAACTAATTAATCGTATTCTGGAAATCAGCTATGCAAGACTATGAAAAAGAATTTCTCAACTTTGCCATCGATGTTGGCGTATTACGTTTTGGGGAATTCACGCTCAAATCTGGCCGGGTCAGCCCCTATTTTTTCAATAGTGGTCTGTTTAACACCGGCTCTAGCCTGGCACGACTAGGGCGCTATTACGCACAGGCCGTGGTGGAATCAGGTATTAAGTTCGATATGATTTACGGCCCTGCCTACAAAGGCATCCCCCTCGCATCGACATTGGCCATTGCCCTGGCAGATCACCATGATCGTGACGTGCCTTATTGTTTTAATCGTAAAGAGGCTAAAACCCACGGCGAAGGTGGCAGTATCGTCGGCGCTGAACTCGAAGGACGTGTTTTGATTATTGATGATGTCATCTCGGCGGGTACTTCGGTACGTGAATCCGTGGACATTATTAACACTGCAGGCGCCACCACAGCAGGCGTAGTGATTGCCTTAGACCGAAAGGAAAGAGGACAGGGGGAGACTTCAGCAATACAGGAAGTTGAAAAAGACTACGGATTAAACGTCGCCAACATTGTTTGTCTCGACAACCTGGTGGAATACCTGGAATCATCAAAAAATGAAACAGACCACCTCGGCGCAATACAAAAATATAGAGAACAATATGGAGTGAAGTGACACAAGCTGATCTGGGTACATTGTTCGCGGCTTTTCATACTAATCAATAACAAGTCGATGTTTTATTTAAATCATTTAATTTAAATACATGGAGAAAACATCATGGAATCCCTGCTTAACTCCGAAACGGATTACTTAAACCTCTACATTATTCCGTGGGGGGTTAATCTGATAATGGCCCTTGTGATATTCATCGTCGGGCGTTGGCTGGCCAAAACTATTAGAAGTATAGTCAAGCGCCTGATGAATAAGGCGGAGATGGACGAAATTCTCACCAACTTTGTTGGCAACATGTTGTATTTTGCCTTACTGATTGTAGTTGTTATCGCAGCACTGGATCAGCTGGGAATTAACACTACTTCCATAATGGCTATTTTTGCTGCTGCCGGTTTGGCGGTAGGTCTGGCCTTAAAGGATTCGTTATCAAATTTCGCTGCAGGTGTGATGCTGGTATTTTTCAAACCCTTCAAGGCAGGTGATTTCATTGAAGCGGCAGGCATTACTGGTGTAGTTGAACAGTTACGCATTTTCAGCACTGTGATGCGCACTGGCGACAACCGAGAGATCACTATCCCCAATAGTCATATCTATGGCGGCACCATTGTTAATTTCAGTGCCCGTGATACACGCCGAATTGACCTGGTTTTTGGCATTGGATATGAAGACAATCTCAAACAGGCCAAAGCATTAATCGAAGAAGCTATGAATGAAGATGAACGCATACTGAAAGACCCTGCACCAGTTATTTTACTCATGGAACTGGCCGACAGCAGCGTCAACTTTGCGGTCCGCCCATGGGTTAACTCGGGTGATTACTGGGTAGTACGCAGTGATTTGATGGAACGAGTTAAAGAAAAATTCGATACCAACGGTATTTCCATACCTTACCCGCAACAAGATTTACACCTTTATAAGGTGGATGCTTGATGCAATTAGAAAACTATTACAATCAAAAAGGATGACAGTGAAAATTTTTCACCTATTGACTGGCGTGCTGCCATTATTCCTGGCTGCAAACAGTTATGCGGAGACGACTGCCGATTACGGAACCTGGAAAGGAAACCTGGAGCTGGGCATTGTCAACACCACCGGGAACACTGAAACTGAAACTATTAATCTAAAAGCGAAAGCTGCTACAGAAACAGAAAACTGGCGCCATACATTAACTTATGCGTCGCTTAAAAGCTCTGACCAGGGTGTCACTACTGCCGAGCGTTATGTATTCAATGGCCAAAGTGATTACAAACTCGATAAGAAAAACTTTTTCTTTGCCATGATTAATTATGAAAACGACCGATTTAGTGGTTACGATTATCGCATCACAGAGGCAATCGGTTACGGTCGCCGAGTAGTGGATGAGCCAAATCTCACGATAGACCTGGAAATCGGTCCCGGTGCACGGCAAAGCAAACTTAAAACTGGTAAGACTGAAGATGAAGCTATGGTTCGTGGTGCAGGAAAACTAAACTGGAAAATAAGCAAAACCAGTAGCCTTACTGAGGATTTAAGTGTTGATGCTGGCGAAGACAGCACCATCACTAAATCCGTTACGGCGCTTACGGCACAGATCAATGGCAGCCTGGCCACAAAAATAACTTACACCGTGAAAAATACTTCTGATGTCCCAGTTGGTGTGAAAAAAACTGATACTGAGACGGCTGTGACCCTGGTTTACAAATTTTAGTTGGCCCACAAGCTAAAATCGTCGCTTGTCACTACACGTTGTTATTTATAGTGCGAATATTACCGGTTATACGCAATCTTTTAACAACATGTAATAGGTTATTTAAAATAAGCTCTCGCCAAAACGGATGGGTAACGACACCGTAATCGAGAAATTATCCGCATCATCCGTCAGGCCGATTCCAACCGAAAGGTTTAACAGGGTGCCTGGTGCCAGCAGTGTAGATCCCCCTACCACGAAGGTACCAACCGTTCGATCGCTACCATCTACTTTGACCCCAGACAGTTCAGTTTCATTCTGGTATCTGCCAGATATAAGAAAACGCATTGATGTCTCAGGGCTCAACGCAATAAGACTGCCAAAGTTTACTGAAATTGCCGAGCCAGGTTTAACCAGACCGCTCTTGAAGGCGTGCTGATAAGACATTCCACCAATGAAGGTGACCGGATCCTGTCTCTTTATTGCAGTCAACGAGCCGCGAAGTTCGTGAAAGCCATCTGCATCACCAGTATCGGTATCCCACGTAAGTCTCGCAACGAGGTCAGGGCGCCAAAGTCCCTCACGAAGCAACGTTTTTGCAAACCCTATGCTCAGATCGCCCAACTCACTATTTGACTGTTTCGTGGAGGCGGTAGGTACAAGGTTAATGTTCGTAACAGACTCAACCTTACTCCGCCGGTAAGGCAGCCCTAGTTCTAACTGAGAATCCCAGGGTAACCCCAAACGTAATGCCAGATTAGCCGTCAGAATGTTGGCGTTGAATTCTACCTCACTGGCAAAAACCTGGGTCCCTACTGTTACAAAGCCGGGCGCGGTATCTTCTTGCCGGGCATAGGAAAGTCCAGGTTCAATCTCCAGGACGCCAGAAGACAACAACAATGCGCCCTCTAATGTCAGGGAACGCTCAAGAGCACGCTCTGCATCTCCTTCTTCTACAACAACTGCACCCGGGGCCTGCATATGCTCTTTTCCCACGGGCACTGAATCATCCTGTTCTGACGACTCATCCGTATTTTTTGTGCGGCGCTGCACACCGACTCGTTGCTCCAGAGTTTCAACACGTTCCAGAAGTTCAATAATCGCGTTGTCACGTAATTGCAGTTTATATTCAAGCTCCTGCGGTCGTGTTTCTTCTGATTGAGCAGCTCCTGAGAAAAAGACCAGAGAGGCAAGACTAATTTTTAAAACTATTGATCTCATTTGAATATCAAGCACCTTAATTTACACGGCAGATTTACACAGCGGTCAATGTAACCCAACAAATTCCATCACATGTGCGGTTAATTTTCCAGGCGGCGCCAGCGTTCCCGACTCCGTCACCACAAAGCCAACGTGATTTATATCTTTATATTTAATCCATCCATTGATGAATTTATAAACTGGCATCGTGACATTGCCAAACGCTGGATCAGCAATTAATACCGAATTCGATGTAGCTCCGCGGAAAACCACAAAGTGCGGGTAACCCTGCAGAATCACCGGCACTATAATGGGCGCACGCTCTATAAGGTCTGGAAGAGTAAGTTGTCCGAGCCCAAGCCCTTCATAACCAAGATTATCGACATATCGCTTGAGATCGAGCAGGGAAAATCCCTGGCGAATCCGTAAAAGGTCAGGATTTGAGAGGTACTCTTTACGATTAATCAGGCCCAGGGCAACTGAATGCTCCGTCGCGGGTAACCCATGCTGATATCGGAGAATTGTTGCCAGGGCAGCTGCGGCACAACTTAACTCCCACTGTTGAAGAACAACATTCTGATGACGCTTTTCTATCACCGATAGAACCTGCTGAGTTACATTTTCTGCAACAGCGTTTCCACCACCAAATAAAAAACTGGCAAACGATAAGGAAAGCAAAAATGTGCCCGTACAAATATTAATCGATCTATGCAAAACCAGGCCTAGAATATATACAAAGATTCATCGCAAGCGCGCCACCCTTTTACTATTTAAAGAATCAGGACCGATACGCCTGCGATGTTCTATGTGTGTCGTAATGTCGTGTTTACTAGTTCCAAATGGCGGTGTAGCTTGTATCGCCAGGTGAGGCATAAGGACCATGTGGGTTACCAGCACCATTATCATTAGTTGCGTGAGCCTGAACACCACCACCTACTGTTGGGCCAATTATTGTGTAAAGTTGCCCATCCACGAAAGCACTTTTCGGTGAATTTAAAACCGCAGCAGTACTAATCACTGGGCATACAAACGCGCCACCAGAAACGGTGTCCATTTGAGTTAGACTGAGTGTAACGGGTGCAGCATTCGCGCCAGAAGCAAGCAAAAGAGTCGTGAGTGCAGATAAAGCTAATTTCCCTTTATTCATTTTAAGTATCTCCAATTTTAGATTATTTAATAAACCCCAAACTAAAAGGCCTCCTTGCGAGAAACGGACGAGTTCTCCCATACCCGTATTCTCACAAGGATTTAATCTACAAAAGTGATGTCACACACAAGTCACGAATTTATAACATAAGTATCACGACGGCTTAACGTTCGTTATGTAGCACAGGAACGCTTGCAATCCGTTTCAAACTCAACCAATGATCAATTTAACACCAACACACAGGGTGATAACCTCAAATATTCGTTTTATCCAGCGATTACCTTTGGTAATAGCAAGATGTGCACCGATGTAGCCACCAATCAATGAACCTAACAAAAGTGCTGGTAACCAGTCCCATTGAATATCGCCAAGTAGTCCTAGCGTCACAGCACCGGCACCATTCCAGAATAATCCAACCAATACCAGGGTATGCGCCACAGCACGCTTATAATCCATACCAAACCACTGCACCAGCCAAAGGGTGACAAACAAACCGGTACCAGATGTTAACGATCCATTAAGGATTCCAATGACAAACAATACCAAACCACCTACTGCAAAACGCCAGGTTTCAGGTGAAAAGGTTTTTTGTTTTTGGCCAAGCTCCGGTTTTAGGAGGGAATATACTCCAAGACCAATGGTTAAAACCCCTAGAGCGATTTCTGCGCTACGATCCGGCACATACAAAATCACACTGGCACCCAACACCACACCCGGCAAACCAAACACGATAATAATAATGGTTAACTTTCGCTGCAGACTACCTTCACGCAAATTACGGATGGTTGCACCCACACCCAGGGCCACGCTTGCCACTTTATGTGTGGCCAATGCCACGCCAAAAGGAAGTCCAAGAAAAATCAATACGGGGAATTGCAAAAGCCCGGCGCCACCGCCGGCAAAAGCAGAAAAAATATTAGCTGCCAGGGAAACAAAAAAAAGCAGGCTTTGGGTTAACCAATCCACAACTTAAGTACTTGCGTTTGACGTGCCAGAAAAGAAACTACGTGACAGCAATTCCCACTGCTGATCCCAACGCTCTAAAGGAGACTTTTGAAAACCGCTGCGCACAAACTGATTCATACGGCCTTCAACAGCGGCTAACATAAGATTGGCTATTGCCGTTGAGGGATGGCCTACAGGTAATTCATTTTTGGTTTCGGCTTCTCGTAAAATTTGTTTCAACTGAGTTTCCAGCCGATCATAAAACTGAGTAATACGCACTCGCAGGCGTTCATTTTCTCCCGTCAGGGCATCGCCCACCAAAATACGGGACAAGCCAGGATTTCGTTCGGAGAAACTCAGCAACATCACCAGTATATTGCTGCATCGGGAAAGAGCATCCGCGTGATCTTCCAGGATGCGGGTAATCAAGCCAAAGACTGAGCCCTCAATAAATTCGATCAAGGCCTCGAACATTCGCGCCTTACTGGGGAAATGCCGATACAGAGCCGCCTCGGATACTCCCACTTCTTTCGCCAACGCAGCAGTGGTGATTCTCTGGCCCGGATGTGTTTCCAGCTGATGAGCCAAAGCTTCGAG
>JAUWVK010000011.1 GCA_030617485.1 Gammaproteobacteria bacterium | reverse complement strand
ACCCAAATACGGTTGCTGGAAGAGGAATTGAATGTTCAGGTTTTTGAGCGTCACGGCAAGCGATTGACCGGCGTTACCAAGGCAGGTGAAGATATTATTGAAATGGCGGAACGGATTCTTACCGAGACAGAGAATATTCGCCAGGTGGCCCAACAGCTAAATGATGACAGCAAAGGAACCCTGTCCATTGCGACAACCCATACTCAGGCATATCACGCCCTGCCATCAGTCATAGCCGAATTTTCCGAACAATTTCCAGATGTTAAGTTACGCATTCACCAGGGTGATACGCGACAGATTAGCGATATGCTGCTTTCCCGTACGGCGGATGTTGCTGTAACAACGGCAACTAAAGACATGCCCAAAGAACTGGTTATGTTGCCTTACAAAGAATGGAATTTGTCTGTCATAACTCCTCTGGATCATCCGTTATCGAAAGAAAGCCCTCTAACTCTGGAAGCATTGGCAAAATATCCATTGATTACCTACGATCATGCTGTTGCTGGCCGTTCTGCTGTAAACCAGGCATTTACCGATGCGGGTTTGCTCACCAACATCGCATTAACGGCGCTGGATTCTGACATTATCAAAAAATACGTGAAGTTAGGCTTGGGCGTGGGGTTGATTGCTGAAACCGCACTGGATCCAAGTGAAGACAAAGAATTAGCAGTGGTGGATACAGGTGATTTATTTCGACCGAGTACGAGTTGCGTGTGCGTGCACCGCGGACGTCATTTGCGTAATTTTGTGTATGCTTTTATTACGTTGATCACGCCACAACTTACAGAGGATGCTGTGGAAGGCATTCTTCACTGGGAATCGAGTAAAAATGAAAATACTGAAAAATAGGTAATTGGGTTCTTGTTCTAGGGTTTTCTTCCTACACCTTTTGTCCGATAAGAAAGGCTTCATTGCGTAGGCCTTTTTTAATGTCGCCAGTGTTACCTTCTTCCCTGTATGCCAGCAACTGTAAATGATCAAACATTTCGAGCAGTTCATTTTCCGATAGCAGGAAGTCAGGATTGCTGGGGCCAGTATCTGAAATTTTTTTGTGGGTAAAGGTTTGGTAAAATAATAATCCGTTTGGGCGCAGGGCATCACATAAAAACATTGCCAGTGGTCGATGAAGAAAATAGCTGACAACAATCACATCAAAAGTTTCTATGTGCGGTGGTTGCGCAATGATATCCCTCATTTCAGCCTGAACAGTTAAGTGTCTGGATAAAGCGTATGAGTTGAGCTTGTCTATGGCCACGCTTGAGATGTCCCAGGCACGCACTGATAGCTGGGTTTCTGCAAGAAACAGAGCGTTTCCGCCGAGACCACAGGCAAGATCTAGTGCATCTCCCTGTGTTGGAAGTAGATGTGCAAATTCTTGTAGCACACGGGATGCTTTCGGAAAATCATCAGGCGCAGAATTATAACGTCGATCCCACTTTTCGCTTATTTCTGACAAAATATTACCCGTAGGGTTATTCTATGCATTGTTGAGGTTTTCTATTTTACGGCGCTAAGATAATTTTTAGCCATAAGAATTGTTATAAATATTTTTCATCTCCATCAATAAATCAGGAAGCGCTACCAGTGGAAGAAAAAATCACGGATCTTGAAATACGGCTTACACATCAGGAAGCCGCAATAGAAGAAATGAATGGAGTATTGTTAAAACAGCATCAGTTGATTGAATCTCTCAAGGCTGAGTTGGCTATGCTTCAACGCCAGCTAAGAGATATGGGCACGAGTAATGATGCTGATGTATCCCAGGAGCCCCCTCCTCCGCACTACTGATGTTACGAATATATTGTCAACAAACACATATAGCCAGATTAAATAAATATCTGAGAATAAATGTAAGCAATGGGTGATGGATTTCTGTTTATTTTGCTAGTGGCGGGCCTATGGTATTGGTGGGATACGCTTCGCACTAAAGAAATTGCCCGTTTAGCAGGGTTAAACGCATGTCAGCAGGCTTCAGTTCAATTTTTAGATGATACGGTTGAGCGTAAAAGTATTTGGTTGCGGCGTAATCGCAGAGGAAGTATACAGTTATGCCGTTTGTATTTTTTTGAATTTAGCAGCGATGGTGCTGAACGGTATCAGGGTAGAATTACTATGCTTGGGCCAAAGGTGAAGGAAGTTGAAATGGATGCGTACCGTATCCCTCAAGAATAAATAGCATGAAAATAGGCCGGGTATTATTTTCTCCAGAACGCTGGAGTCAACAAAACCAGAAGAGTGAAAATTTCCAGCCGCCCCAGCAGCATTGCAAATGATAAAATCCATTTTGCTGTAGAGTTAATGTCGCTGTAGTGTGCGCCTACGTCTCCAAGGCCGGGCCCAAGGTTGTTAAAACAGGCAGCAACAGCAGAGAAGGCTGTCACTTGATCTAGTCCTGTCATCATTACAAGTAATAACATGACGGTAAAAGATGCGATATAGAGCGCAAAAAATCCCCACACTGCATTGATGGTACTTTCAGGTAATTTTTTGTTGCCGATTTTTACGGGGATTTGTGCACTTGGGTGGATTAGTCGAAATATTTCACGTACACCCTGTTTTACCAGCATGAGAAACCGAATAACTTTCAGACCGCCACCAGTGGATCCCGCACACCCGCCGATAAAGCTTGTAAACAGCAAAAGTACGGGAAGAAAACCCGGCCAGATATAATATTCTGCTGTGGTAAATCCGCTTGTAGTTCCAATAGAAACCGCCTGGAATATGCCGTAGTGTAAGGATTCAAGTGCGGTGTCATAGGTATTGGTCTGGTAAAGATAAATACAGGTAATAAGGCTCGATACTGCTAGCACAATAAAATAAGTTCGAACTTCTGGGTCATAAAGGTAGGGTTTCAAATTAAGCCCCCGCCATGCCAGGAAATGTAATGCGAAATTGATGCCCGCAAGTAACATAAATACTATAGCGACAAGTTCTATCGCGATGCTGTCGAAATAACCCATGCTGGCATCGTGTGTGGAGAAGCCGCCAATCGCAATAGTGGAAAAACTATGGGATATGGCATCAAAGCCGCCCATCCCTGCTAGCCAATAAGCGATTGCACAGCTAATTGTGAGTCCGAGATATATATACCAAAGGGCCTTTGCTGTTTCAGTAATGCGCGGTGTAAGTTTGCTATTCTTCATCGGGCCAGGAGTTTCAGCACGATAAAGCTGCATACCGCCGATACCCAGCATGGGTAATATTGCAACAGCAAGAACGATGATTCCCATGCCGCCCATCCATTGTAGCTGTTGTCGGTAAAATAAAATGGAGTGGGGTAAATAATCAATGCCTGTAATGACGGTGGCACCTGTTGTGGTTAATGCAGATACTGATTCGAAAACTGCATCAGTGAGCGACATGTTCGGCAATTCAGACAGCATAAATGGCAATGATCCAGAAAGCCCTAATACCAGCCAGAAGACGGCAACAATAATAAATCCACCGCGCAGCCTTACTTCTTTTTTCGCTTTACGGACGGGAAACCATAAAAACAATCCAATAATTAATATCCAGGCGAAAGCAGCAAGAAAGGGGTAGATAGCACCGTCGCCATAAGCTAGTCCAACGACGACAGGTGGTAGCATGCTAAAACTAAACACCATAAGCAGGAGACCAACGATGCGTTGTATAGTAGAGCGTTGCATAATTCAGTTATGTATTACGGAGCGAGAGTTCACAAAAAGGTGACGCCTACCTGAAACAGGCGTTCTACTTCGGGGATTTGTGCTTTATCTACCACAAAAAGGATAATGTGATCTTCACTTTCGATCACTGTGTCATGATGGGCAATGATAACTTTATCTTCGCGTACAATGGCGCCGATGTTTGTGCCGGGTGGTAGTTTAATATCCTCAATGGCACGACCAACAACTTTTGATGAGCTTTTATCACCATGAGCGACAGCTTCAATAGCCTCCGCCGCTCCACGCCGCAGTGAATGTACAGCGGTAACATCGCCTCTTCGAACATGAGTGAGCAAGCTGCCAATCGTCGCTTGCTGCGGCGAGATGGCAATATCTATAATCCCGCTCTGGACTAAATCAACATAAGCGGAACGGTTGATTAAGGCCATGACTTTATGAGCGCCAAGTCGTTTTGCTAGCATGGCGGAAAGAATGTTGGCCTCATCATCATTAGTTACCGCACAAAAAACGTCTGTGTGTTCAATGTTTTCATCCAGCAGCAGTTCTTCATCTGCCGCGTCACCGTGTAGAACAATTGTTTTATCCAGTTCGCCGGAGATTTTTTCAGAACGCACGGGATTGTGGTCAATAAGTTTGACCTGATATTTGTTTTCCAGTGCTTTTGCCAGGCGTACACCAATATTTCCTCCGCCTGCGAGAATCACGCGTTTGACGGGTTTATCCAGACGCCGTAGTTCTTTCATAACCACTCGAATATGGCGTTTGGCTGCAATGAAAAATACTTCATCATCCGCTTCGATGACTGTATTGCCTTCAGGAACTATGGCCTGGTCACGCCGGTAAATAGCGGCAACACGTGTTTCGATGCCGGGCATATGCTCGCGCAATGTTTGCAATTCATGCCCTACAAGTGGGCCGCCATAATAGGCGCGCACGGCTACAAGCTGTACTTTACCGCCTGCAAAATCGAGTACCTGTAGCGCACCGGGGTGCTCAATAAGCCGTTGTACATAATCTGTAACTAACTGTTCAGGACTGATGAGTACATCGACAGGTAATGCTTCCTGGGTAAAAAGCTGTGGATGAGACAGATAGCCGATGCTGCGCACCCGGGCGATTTTTGTTGGCGTGTGGAACAACGTATAGGCTACCTGGCAGGCGATCATGTTAATTTCATCGCTATTGGTGACTGCCAGTATCATGTCAGCATCTTCCCCGCCTGCCTGAGCCAGGACTTCGGGGTGGGAAGCTTCACCTACGACGGTGCCTATATCAAGACGATCCCGCAAATCTTCCAGTTTGCGCTCATCTATATCAACAACAGTAATATCACTATTTTCGCTGGCCAGCACTTCTGCCACCGATGTGCCTACCTGGCCGGCGCCAAGAATTATGATTTTCATTTGAGTGATATTACCCGGTAGGGTCGACTGTATCGCATTAGCCTAATGAGCCGATGTGGATTGATAGTTTATTGTTATTTTTTTTCTACAGTTCATTACTGCTGTGTTGTTGTTTTTTATAGTTATTATTGTAGCAGACAATTTCTGGAATACTTTGTGTATTTTATTTTAATCATTCTATTTTTCACGAACAGTGTGCCGGGTATCGATACCCAATGCACGCAATTTTCGGTATAGGTGCGTACGTTCCACACCTGCAGCTTTGGCGGCTTTGCCAACATTTCCATCTGCCAATTGAAGCTGGTATTCGAGGTAGGCTTTTTCAAACTGCTCTCTGGCCTGGCGTAACGGCAGGTCAAATTCTGACACCATAATATTATTACTAGATGAAATAGAAGTGCCAAGAGCGACCTCTACTTCATCTGACTCAATTTCATTATCCAATCCTAATACCAGTAGTCGGCGGACCAAATTTTCCAGTTCGCGGATGTTCCCGGGCCATTTATGGTTTCGTAAACGGTTTTGTGCTGCCACTGTAAATGTACGATAAGGCAGCCCTTCATGGTCAACAAGCAGGTTCACGTAATATTGAAGAAGGTCGCTAATATCATCAATATGCTCACGTAGAGGCGGTACATTAACGGGTACTGTATTAAGCAAGTGGTACAAGTCTTCACGGAAGCGTCCTGCACTGACTTCTCTTTTGAGATCGTAGCGTGTGGCAGAGATGATGCGTGTATTGAGCTTTTGTGGCGTGGTGCCGTTGAGTCGTACCCATCGGCCAGTACTTAGTACAGCAAACAGACTTTGTTGTATTTCCTGATCGAGTTCAGCTATATCGTCAAGAAATAAGGTTCCGCCATCGGCCTGCTCAAGGAAGCCTGGAATTGTTTGACCATTTTTTTCCTGCCCAAGAAGTAATGCTGTGCCCTGTCCATCACGAAATAGACTGGTGTGCACATCAATAAAGGGCCCATTTTTACGATGGCTTCTGGCATGAAGATATTTTGCTGAAAACGTTTTGCCGCAACCGGGTTCTCCCTGGAATAAAATAGTACTGTCATGTTGTGCCAGCCGCTCCAGATGTTCTCGTAACAATTGCAGTTGGACGCTTTTTCCCACTGGAGGAACAGGTGTTGCCACGATGTGTGGTGTCTCTACGAGTGGTTGTTGCATCGATTCAGATAAAACGCTTTGCACCGTGTGAAGAAGTTTTGCTAATGATAGAGGTTTCTCAATGAAATCTTTTGCGCCGAGCCGTGTAGCTTCGACGGCAGTCTCCACTGTGCCATGGCCGGACATCATTATTACTGGCACGTTTATGGCTATTTCATTGGTAAAATCTTTTAACAGACTGATACCATCAATATCTGGCATCCATATATCAAGCAATATAAGATCCGGGGATATCGAGCGGACTAGACTTTTTGCAGAGGCACCGTTTTCTGCAACAGACACGACATAACCTTCGTCTTCGAGGATGCCTCTGACTGTTGAGCAGATGTCAGGTTCGTCATCAATGACAAGAATGTGAGACTTCATGATGCAAGCCTTCGCTTATGGTTTTGTTGATTGTAATACATTAAATGTAAATTCATGGATTTCCGGTTTTTTGAAAGCCAACCACTTTGTTTTTGTAAGGCACGGATTTCAGCACAGGTATTCGTATGATAATACATGCGCCCCCTCCTGCTACATTCTCGGCATACAAAATACCGGAGTGTTCTTCAATAATTCGTTTGACTACAGCGAGTCCAAGTCCGCTGCCTTTGGGTTTGCTTGTTGCGTAGGGCTCAAATAATTTTTCCATCATATTGTCAGGAATGCCGGCCCCATTATCCTGCACTCGAAGTTCAACATAGTGCTTTGATTGTTGTTCCACATCAGAAAGAGACAGACTTATTTTGCCATTTTTGTGGTGCGCCAGGGATTCAATAGCATTGCGCAGTAAATTATGTAGTAGTTGACGCATTCGCCCAGGGTCAGCCTCCACAGCCGACATACCTTGTCCAACGTGAAATTTAATATCAATTTTTTGTTCATCTCCGGTGTATAAATCTAACACTTCATTGATGATTGTTTCGATGGACAGTGGCTGCAAATGTAGTTCCGGTGTACGAGCATATTCTGAAAAGGCCTGCACCATTTCTTTTAATGCCTGTACCTGCTGGACAATAGTATGTGTTGATCGATCGAGAACTTCGGAATCCTCGGGCGACATTTTTCCAAGGTATCTGTGTCTTAAACGTTCGGCAGATAATTGTATCGGGGTTAATGGGTTTTTGATTTCATGGGCAAGTCGCTGAGCCACCTCTCCCCATGCGGCACTACGTTGCGCTTCAATCAGGGCCGTTATGTCATCAAATACGACAACAAAACCTGCAGGTATTCCTTTTATTGCGGGTAACTGCGACCCCTGGCACGTGAGCGTCCTGTGCCCGGTAGTATTAAAGAGCGTCACTTCTTCACGCCAGTCATCCGCTTTATCATCAATATGGGAAATTAGCGCCTGTACAAAAGCTTTTGTTTCTGGATTCTCAATTTGCAGTTGGTTGAGGTGCTTTCCTTTTACAGCCTCCACATTGATTTCAAGAATTTGGCTCGCAGCAGTATTCACGGCACGCACCATCTGTTTTTTATCCAGGGTTATAACGCCTGATGACAAGCGGCCAAGGACAGCACCAAGATAAGCGCGTTCTCGCTGAGCGTGATGCTGACTCCGCTTAGCCTCATCCTGGGCGGTAGAAATTTTATTGGTCATATCAACAAATGATTCAACCAGGGCGCCCAGTTCATCATTCTGCGTTACGGGTAATTTTTTGTGGTAATTACCTGATGCTACTGCTTTAGTACCTATTGCGAGGATTCGTATAGGGGCAACTAAGCGTTGCGCAAAAAAGAAGGCTGCCCATACTGCAGATAATAACGTGACTAGTAAAACCAGGATCAATGTAAAACTGAAGCTTTGCTTTAGTGGATCGCGAAGATAAACCAGTTCTTTGTACTTCGCATAGGCTGATTGCACGTTGTTAGCAAGCAGGCTAATACGGTTTTCAACCGGATACAAAACAAACAGGAGACGTGGGTCTATATTCATATCTGGCTGATCAACACTAACGGCGACACGAATGTGCAAGCCCAGGTTGTCTATTGGCGCCATACCAACATAACTGTTGTTTTGGCGAACCTCGGACAATATTGCATCACCAGGACGATGCGGGATAATTGCAGTAGGGTCGGCACTTGATGAAGCTATTATTCGTCCACTTTGAGTTAGTAATGTCAGTTCGCTGGCAGCACTTTTGTCTCGTAGTTCATTAAGATTAAATAATACGATGGCATTTGGTATTTCGCTGATGTCGGATGCCATGTTTCGTGTTTGTTTCAACAGGCCGCGCATACGCATATCCAGGGAAGAACGACCAAGTTCGAGCGCATCATCCATGGCGCGTTCAACGCGTACATCAAACCAGCTATCAATGCCGCGTTGTAAAAATCCTAATGAGAAATAAAAGACGATAGAAACAGGTATTAATGCCATAGCAACAAAAATCGCCACAAGCTTTGCGGTTAATTTTGAGCCAGTTGCGGCACGTCGGTATTGTCTGACCAGTCGTACTACATTAACGCCAATCAGGCCGACCAGTAAGATTAGGCCAAGTATATTGATGATGACCAACGCGACATGCATGCGGCCAAATTGGCTTGAGTTTTCAGTAGCTGCGCTTAGTAGCCATAATGAAGTCAGCATAAACAGAGTCATTACCACAACCGGTATGACGCTGGTCGAGATTCGTCGTAATAGATTGGTGAATTTACCCATCATTATTTTCTGCTCATTCTGTTGGGTTCGTTAAGTCCCATGAATACCAGCCGCTCGTAAGCCACCATTCATTTGAGAAATAGGCTTTAAATCGTAATGGGGCTGGCAGGCTATCAAAGTCCAGTCGGGAGCGAACTTGAACCATGTAATGTTCATTGTCGCTGAGCAAATGAGCATCAATAATGGGTAGGCTATTAATTTTTTCCAGGGTGGAAAGTGCTTCTTCTAGTGTTGAATAAACAAATTGTGAGCCGCTGTTTTTATTGTTTAACAAATACTGATCGGTTAGTGCCAGGTATCGAATTTCGTAACGTTGCTCAAGGGTGGCGATTTCTTCATTCCACATGTACCGCCGTGGTTTTATGACCTGAATATCCAGTGCCAGGATTAATGTCACTCCATTTTCCAAAGCATCTAATGCCTGGGGAGAAAAACGGTATTTGAGGCTGGCATCCAGACGATAAACTTTATCCACCAGTTCGGTTTTAGCATTCTGAACAGTGAATGATTGGGCTGAGGCGGGTGTTGTCCAGGAGCTGGCGAAACAAATTCCCAGACACATGAAGGCTACTTGCCACAAGTTAATGTTAACTGCACCCAAACCCTTTTTGCGGACAAGCGGCCGAAAGCTATGCGGTGAAGTTGCTTTTATCAGGACTGTTTTTTCAGACATGCGTAATAAAATCCATCCATACCATTTTCGCCGGGCAGGATCTGTCGGCCTGCGCCCGATGCATGTCCCCAATTAGCCTTAATTGAAACCGGTATTGAAACCAGTGTGGCATCCAGGCATTTTTCTACAAAGGCTGTAATTTGCTCACTGTTCTCGCGCGGCAGTACGGAACACGTAGCATACAGCAGCATACCCCCAGGCTTGAGCAAGAGCCATACAGCATCGAGTATTTGCGACTGCAATTCTACCAATGCGTTTATATCTTCTGCGCGCCGAAGTATTTTGATATCAGGGTGGCGCCGAATGACGCCGGTGGCAGAGCAAGGCGCATCCAGCAGGATGCGATCGTAGGGTTGTCCATCCCACCAGGTTTTTGTTTCTTTACCATCCCCCACTAAAAGCCTGGCGGTTTGTCCAAGCCGTTGCAGATTCTGTTTTACTTTTCCCAGACGTTCGCCATCCACATCCACGGCAGTCAGGTCTACGTTGGCTGTTTCCAGTATATGCATGGATTTGCCTCCCGGTGCCGCGCAGACATCCAGCACTCGTTGACCAGATTCCAACTGCAGCAATTCCGCTGCCAGCTGGGCAGCAGCATCCTGTACTGACACTCGCCCTTCGACGAAGCCCGGTAAAAGGGCTACATCCACAGGCTGTGTGAGTTGCACAGCACTGGCAACAATGGTCGAAGCTTGGGCTGGAATATCGGATGCGCAAAGCTCAGCCAGATAATCTTCGGCGCTATTTATGGAGAGATTTACCCTTAACGTCATGGGTGGTCGTTGATTATTGGCAGTTAGTATCTTCTCCCACCGGTCTGGCCAGGCAGTCCGTATTTCATCAATCAGCCATTGGGGATGTGCCCAACAAGCTTCTTCGGTTTGCTCGGCCTGTTTTATCCGTAGGTCTTTTTCACGTAAAAAATTACGCAATACTGCATTTGCCAGTGCCCGTGCCCAGGGTTTTTTCAGGTCTTTGGTTGCCGCGACGGTTTCAGAAACTGCGGCATGGTCAGGCACACGCATGGCGATGAGTTGGTACAGGCCAACCAGTAGCAGGCATAACACGTCGCCATCTTTCGCTTTGAAAGGTTTTTTGAGCAAACCTTTACCGATAGCAGAAAGCCGCGGGTAATCGCGAAGAACGCCATAACAAATTTCCTGAATTAGCGGTTTTTGCTTTTTTACCTTGTCCGGAAGATTGTCCAGAGCCTGTGATAATTCCTGAGATAAAGATCGACCATGAAAACAGACCTGATTCAGGATTCGGGCCGATACAGCGCGGGGGTTCATTTTTAAAGAAATACAACGGGGTTAAGATTACCCAGCTGTGCTCCCAATAGGCTATGGGCATTAATGAACTGATCGGCAGACAGGGTTTTACCACCGGGTAACTGTAGCTGTTGCACACGCAATAGCCCGCTCCCTGTTTGCACGTCAATGCCATCGCGGGATTCTGCGACGACTTCGCCCGGTTTTCCTGTGGCAACGGCGTTGGTGGGGGGTGCTATAGGTACTGCCATCCAGATGCGCAAATTTTTATTATTATGACGGGTAAACGCTACCGGCCAGGGGTTAAAGCCCCACACCTGATGAGCTAGTTGATTCGCGCTTTGCTGCCAGTCCAGTTCGGCTTCGGATTTTTGTAATTTTTTTGCGTAAGAGGCCTGAGTTTCATCCTGGGGTTCGGGTTGTAGTGTGCCGGCAGACAAATTCGGCAAGATATTGAGCAGCGCCTGGGTGCCTATATCGGCCAGGTTATCGTGCAGGGTCTCAGCAGTATCGCCTGGATTTATAGGGCACGTTTCTTTTAGCAACATATCACCGGTATCCAGCCCCTCATCCATTTGCATGATGGTGACGCCTGTTTGGCCGTCGCCAGCCAGGATGGCTCTCTGGATAGGCGCTGCACCACGCCACTTTGGCAGCAATGAGGCGTGTATGTTGATACAGCCTAGCCGCGGCGTTTTCAACACAGCTTCGGGCAGAATCAGGCCATAGGCCACGACCACCATCAGGTCGGCTTGCCAGCCAGCCAACTCCTGCTGAACACTGGTTTCTTTTAGGCTTTCTGGCTGGACCACGGGTAAGTCGTGTTCCAGTGCTAATGCTTTCACCGGGCTGGCGGTGAGTTTACGGCCTCGCCCCGCAGGTCTGTCAGGCTGGGTGTAGACAGCTACAATGTCGTGCCCTGAATCAATCAAGGCCTTAAGGGTAACGGCGGCAAACTCAGGAGTACCAGCAAAGAGTATCTTTAAGCCATGTTTCACGTGCTAATCCTTTGGGTGCTTAAGCATTTGCCGGATGAATGAGAGGAGCTAGTGTAGCTGCTTGTTACCCGTTGTTTTCATCTAATGATGTAGTCACAGGGTGTGTTGCCGTATTTTTTCCAATTTTTTTCGTATCCGATTACGTTTCATTTCAGACAGGTAATCCACAAATAGTTTGCCTTTGAGATGATCCATTTCATGCTGGATACAGACGGCAAGTAGCCCGCTGATCTCTCTTTCAATGGTTTTACCTTCTCGATCCAGAAAACGTACCTTAATGGTTGCTGCCCGTTTTACGTTTTCATAGATACCGGGTACTGAAAGACAGCCCTCTTCCATTTTCTCTTCGCCGTGGCTTTCAAGAATCTCGGGGTTTATGAGGCAAATTTGTTGTTTTTTGTCCTCAGAAATATCGATAACAATGATCTGCTTTAAAACATTGACCTGTACGGCCGCCAAACCTATGCCTGGTGCGGCATACATGGTCTCGAACAAGTTATCCACAATAGTCCGAATTTCATCATTTACCACAGCTACTGGAGCTGCTTTTTGACGTAATCGGGGGTCTGGAAAGTGTATTATTTCAAGTAGTGACATGTGACCGTGTTCAAATTGTCCTATTCAGGCAAAAGATATGATGATTGCTGCCGACATTATATCAAAGGAAACCCGAATGCAGTCAGTCGCAATGGTTATTTAGTGGCACGACTAGCCTTTAATTGACAAAGTTATTGGGAAATAAGAACTAAAATTAGACCAAAGTCCTGAGCCTAACTTGTTAATTTATCAGTTTATTTATCTTTTAATTTATATAATGATCACTGGAGTCTACCGCATGATTCGACTACACTCGCAAAAACCGATAATCAGAGGGGCGGGGATGACGATGTCGATAACTAAGTCGAAAAATAAGCATCTGGGTTTGGTAATTCTGTTACTAGGAGCCTTTGTGTTTATGTTAGGCGCTTCTTCAGCGATGGCCGATACGATTAAGCTGAGAAAAGATCACCCCGATAAATACACCGTTGTGAAAGGTGATACGCTTTGGGATATTTCTGCCAAGTTTCTGGAAAGCCCCTGGCTCTGGCCCGAAGTCTGGAGTTACAACCCCCAAATTAAAAACCCACATCTGATTTACCCGGGTGATGTGGTTTATCTTGAATACGATGCTTCTGGGAAACCTATATTGAAGGTTAGCCGTGGTGCTCCCAAGATTAAAATGACACCGCAGGCACAGGGTACTAACAAGCTATCACCCCAGGTGCGAACTCTACGAGTTGACGCACCTATTGCGACCATTCCGTTGAATGCTATTCAGCAGTTCCTGGGGCAGCCCAGAGTGTTAAGTGAAAGTGAAGTGGAAAATGCGGCTTATATTATTTCAAGCAAGGATAGCCGTCTGATTTCAGGTGCGGGTGACCGGGTATATGCTCGCGGTATTCGACCCGGGCAAGATCCCAATTCACGTTATGCGGTATTACGCATTGGCAAGGCTTATCGTAATCCTGGTGCAACGGGTGGTGATATCCTCGGGTATGAAGCTATTCATGTCGCTGATGCCAAGGCGATCGATTTTGGTGACCCAACAACACTTACGCTTGTTGAATCGTCTCGTGAAACCCTGGTGGGTGATCGATTAGTACCTAAAAAAGCTTCAGGGCTAGATCAAACCTTTATCCCTCATCCCCCTTCATCGCCTATTGAAGGGCAAATTATCTCGGTTATCGATGGTTTGTCACGGATCGGCCAATATCAAACCATCGTCATTAATAAAGGTGATCAGGATGGACTAGAGACCGGTCATGTTCTGGCTGTGTTCCAGAGCGGTAAAAAGGTACGTGATGTATACAGTAAGAATCGTGGTGAGATAGTGACATTGCCAGATGTAAGAGCTGGCGTTGCCCTGGTCTACAGAACATTTGATCATGTGAGTTATGCTTTGGTTATGGAAGCTTACCTGGATATGCAAGTCCTGGACATGGTGCGTAACCCTTGAGGCTGACTTAACTCATCACAGTTAAGTGTAATTATTACCACGCTTTTTGTTTGATTAATCTGTACTGTTGTAACATCTGATTTGTAGTTGCTAGGTGGCTGCAAAGAGCTGAAAAGAATAGAGAAGTAAATTGACCCAGGGAGGGGTCGTCGTTTGAGTCGTTCGCAGTATCCCCACATAAAATCCAGTCAGTCCGCACAATTTTCCTCATTAACTGACGATCTTCGTTATTGGTTAGCATTGCTCTACGCCCCTGGTGTAGGTCCCGTGCTGTTCCAACGTATTTTATCAGCTGGTATTCAACCGGGAGAGTTGTTTGAAAATCCTGCGGATGATGTGTTGGGCGAAGGTTTCAGGTTACCCGCTAAAATTCTGTCTTACTTCAAAAGCCCGGACTGGAACAGGGTGGAAAAAGACCTGATATGGGCTGAAAAGTCTGGCTGCCATATTATTAGTCTCGCTGATTTCCTTTACCCATCGTTATTAAAAGAAATCCCGGATCCCCCTCCCCTGTTGTTTGTGCGCGGAAATCCAAATGTGCTCTCTCTGCCCCAGTTAGCCATTGTAGGCAGTAGGAACCCCAGTGCTGGTGGGCGTCAAATCGCAGAGGATTATGCCCGACAGCTCGCACAGGTGGGTTTGACCATCACCAGTGGCCTGGCACTGGGGATCGATGCTGCTAGTCACGAGGGCGCTTTACAGGAGGGCATCACAGTGGCCGTTGCCGGTACCGGGCCTGATCGTATTTACCCGGCAAGGCATCGTGATCTTGCTCATCGCATAGTGGAACAGGGAGCCATTGTCAGCGAGTTCCCTTTGGGTACGCCACCGCTGGCCAGTAATTTCCCGCGTCGCAACCGGATCATTAGCGGTCTCAGTATGGGCACGTTAGTAGTGGAAGCTGCGCTAAAAAGCGGCTCGTTGATATCTGCTCGTCTTGCCTCAGAACAGGGACGGGAAGTCTTTGCTATTCCTGGCTCCATACACAATCCCTTGTCCCGTGGTTGTCATACGCTGATCAGGCAGGGCGCTAAACTGGTTGAAAACATTAAGGATATATTGGAGGAGCTGGGTCCATTGGCATCTGTGGTGCTGGGTGCGATACCAGAGGAGCTTGCAGGTAATCAGGATAATTCAGATAGCCTCGATACCCTGGATCCGGCCATTGAACCAATTATTGAAAATATGGGTTTTGAGCCCATATCCATTGATCTATTGGTGGAACGATGTGGATTGACGCCGGAGGAGGTTTCATCCATGCTGTTGTCACTGGAATTGCAAGGACGCGTCACATCAGCCGGCGGTCTTTACAGCCGGAATGACCAGGGTTTTTCTATTAACCCTAAAAGTAGGTGCCCATGAAAGAAGACGTGCTCGACGT
This sequence comes from Gammaproteobacteria bacterium, assembly GCA_030617485.1. The sequence continues at coordinate 4,069 of JAUWVK010000011.1, read as the reverse complement.
ATTGATGTACTTGTTCGAGAACTATATGGACGATGACATCGCTGACGAAGCGGACCCTGAAACCCTCAAAACCCAGCTCAGAGAAGCAGGCTTTCTTAGCACTGAGATAAACAAGGCTTTTGCCTGGTTAGAAGACCTGGCCATCATGCAGGATGGAGACAGCCTCCGCCCCGCACTGACGGCTCGCTCAATTCGTGTATTCAGCCCCACTGAAGAGAAAAAACTGGATGTAGAATGCCGGGGTTTTCTTATGTTCCTGGAACAAATGGGTGTGTTGAATAGCGCGAGTCGGGAACTGGTCATTGACCGGATAATGGCTCTTGAATCTCCCGATATTGACCTGGAACAGGTCAAGTGGGTGGTGCTAATGGTGCTATTTAATCAGCCGGGTCTGGAAGAAGCATTCACCTGGATGGAAAACATGGTGATGGAGGAGTCTAGTTTACCTCTCCACTAGCAAACGCGGCTATGCCGTTATTGTTGGTTGCGTTACTTCAGATGTTGTTTAGGTGTTGGTGTAGGTGTTCGAAGCGAACAAGTGAACAAGTGAACAAGCTAACACGAAGGCGTGACGATAAAGGGGTCAGCGTAAATATCTTGCAGGTTAGCCCCCGCGAGATAGGCCTTTTGCTTCGTTGTTTTAACCATATCTTCCTGCCCGCATAAATAGACAGCCCATCCCGTCAGACTTTTGTGATCCTCTAATGCCATGTCGTTGGCACGTCCCTGCCGCATATTTTCAGGCACATGCCCTCGTGATATGCAGGGGTGATAGAAAAAATGGTCGCAGGATTGTTCCAGTGCTCGCAACTCATCTACCAGATACAGGCCATTGGATGTCAGTTGGCCGCTCAGTGTGCGGCTGCCGTGATAAAGGTGGATTGGGCCGCTATGTCCCTGACGTAACGCTTCTCTGACGATTCCATAAAGCGGTGCCAGTCCGCAGCCAGTTCCAACCAGCAGCAGGGATTGTTGTGGATTATTCTGTATGTAAAAGCACTCGCCATGAGATTGGGAAATATGGACGGTATCCCCGGCTTTGGCTTCAGCATGCGCCCAACCACTCATTTGCCCGTCAGGAACGCGTCGAATATGGAGTTCTACAAAGCTTTCTTCCGCGGGTACGCTGGCTATGGAATAGCTGCGACTCACATCATGTGGGTTAGTCAGCGTTAAATATTGTCCAGGGTAATATTCATAATTTTCTGGGCGGACCAGACGCATTCGAACGACTTCGGGGTTCAGCTGGTCGACGGAATCAATAGTGGTTTTGATTTCAACAAGGTTCTTATCGGGCAGGCCAACATGAATATCATTTTTTGGTACGCAGGCACACGCAAGGAAGTAGTTTTGCGCTTTAAGTACGCTTTTCAGGCCAGCCTGTGATTTCTCGGGAGGCTCGCCTTCATGCGCCACCATCATGCAGCTTTGGCAGACACCGGCTTTGCAGGAAGATTTAACGGACACGCCATGTCGGCTCAGGCAATCTAATACGGACTCATTGGACTCAGTTTCGTATTTTTGGCCTTCAAACGCGATTTTTGACATAACGTATCCGTTGTTTCTTCAGTTTTTCTACTACTCAGCGAAAAATTAGTCGCTGATGCTTATTTACCCAGCACATCGTTGCGGGTTGATTCAGCAATGGCCGCGGCTTCAGCGATCAGCTCACCAGGAACATTGAGTTCCGTAAGAGTCGCACCCAGATTTTCCATGACGGCGTCAAAATGGCTGTCATTCAGGCCGCGTTTCACCAGGTGGGCATGACCCGTGCGCATATCTTCGCCAGAGTAATTATTTGGGCCACCAAAGGCCATGGTCAGGAAGGATTTTTGCTTGGCAGCCTGTTTGTCCATGTCAATGTCATCAAAAAAACCTTTGATGCGATCATCAGCAAGGACTTTGCGGTAGAAAATATCAACAGCAGCATCAACGGCGGCTTCGCCACCAATTTTGTCAAAAAGAGTGTCAGACATTGTAGTTTCCTCATATAGATGGTGATTAGTTACAGCTGTTTTGAGGTAATGGGTTGTTGACTATTGACCCCAGAAACGGCTTATCTCAAATACATCTTAAGAAGCAAATTGTTTGCTAGTTAACCGATATTGTTGATATTCCTGACAATATTGCTTGGTTAAAAGAAGTATATTAAATATATGTTAAGGGTTTTATTTGTATTGTCAAGCGCGGAGGGGTTACATTAGGGGGGTTACGGGGGTTTACATTTCATGCAATTAACGCTGCACACAGATTTCGCCTTGCGGGTGCTCATCTTTCTGACCCAGAAGAGGGAAGAGGACTTGGCTACGATTACTGAAATTGCTGATTTTTACCAAATTTCTCGTAATCACCTGGTAAAGGTGGTTCATCATCTGGCCGGTACCGGGTTCATTAAGACCACAAGAGGCAAGAATGGTGGTATGAGGTTGGCGCGAGCGCCAGAGCTGATTTCGATTGGTGATGTGGTGCGCCATATGGAGCCCAATTTTGACATCGTGGAATGTTTTGACACTTCGAACCCAAGCTGCGTTGTCTCCCCCGCCTGCGCTCTGAAATCTGCTTTGTATCAAGCAGGTAACGAGTTTTTAGGAGTGCTGGATCGGTTTACCCTGGCTGACGCATTGGAGAATACTGAAGCCACGTCACAGATATTCCCGTTAGAACAGTTGCTCAATCGTTGAGCAACTTCAGCTGACTTATTTGCTGAGTCCTTCCCTGAATCGTCTTAACCCGCTAAAATGCGCGGTTCGATCACGCAGTGCATCAATCAATATCAATAGCTGGGTTGTATGCGAGAAGGAATCTCGGCCGCTGCAAACGAATTCAAGTATTTAGTCAGAAAAGTTTGAGGAGAAAAGCATGTCCGTAAAGCATCCCGTTATTGCTGTTACCGGTTCATCTGGTGCAGGTACCACAACGGTCAAAAATGCCTTTGAGCATATTTTCCGTCGCGAAAATATTAATCCATTAATCGTTGAGGGAGACAGCTATCATTGTTTTGATCGCGCTGCGATGAAAGAAGCGATTGGTGAGTTTGCAAAAAAAGGCAAACAGTTGAGTCATTTCGGCCCTGAAGCCAACCATTTTGACCTGATCTCGGATACGTTTAAGGCCTACGGCGATACAGGTAAATGCCGTCGTCGTTATTACTTACACAGTGATGAAGAAGCAGCCGAGCATAATGCACGTTTGGGAACAGAGCTGACCCCTGGTCAATTTACGCCGTGGGATGATATCGACTATGAGACAGATGTGTTGTTCTACGAAGGCCTGCATGGTGGGGTTGTTAACGGTGATGTAAATGTTGCTGAATTTGTTGACCTGCTTGTGGGTGTAGTTCCAATTGTTAACCTTGAGTGGATTCAAAAAATTCATCGCGATAATGCTCAACGCGGTTATTCTGCTGAAGCGATTGTTGATACCATTTTACGGCGCATGGATGACTATGTGCATTACATCACGCCACAGTTTTCTCGTACCGATATTAACTTCCAGCGTGTGCCAACGGTGGATACCTCGAACCCATTTATTGCTCGTGATATCCCAACTCCGGACGAAAGTTACATTGTTATCCGTTTCCGCGACCACAAGGGTACAGACTTCCCTTATTTGCTGAATATGATCGATAGTGCCTTTATGTCACGGCCGAACACTATTGTGGTGCCAGGCGGCAAAATGGGCTTTGCGATGGAGTTGATTCTCGCGCCCCGGATTCATCAGTTGACGGAGGCCAAGCAAAAGGCCTGATTTTGACCATGGATGGTCTTATGCCGTGGAGCACAAGGATGTGCGAGAACGGCGTGCGACTTGTCGTAACTAGAGAAAATAAAAAGCGAAGCTGATTTTAGCTTCGCTTTTTTTATGCGGTGGTTACAGGCTCAGATAACATGGCGCCCGTAGTAATAACTAATGCGCGCGCCAGCAATATTCCTTTGGCGAGCATCCGATGTTCGCTTCTACTGTCATCCGTATCTGTACCTGTTTTTAGTAACTTTAAGCCCGCGCTTACCTGAATGAAATAAAGCACAAACAGAGAAATGATTACGCCAAAATGCATCCACACACCAAA
>JAUWVK010000006.1 GCA_030617485.1 Gammaproteobacteria bacterium | reverse complement strand
CCCATCTTGCGCATCAAACCCGTGAATGTCACAACTTTTCCTATGTTTGTGAAGCAAACAAGACATCTACATTATGATTATTGTTGAATTTGTAACAATTACGGGATAATTTCATCCCTTATTGACTAGGCCACTGACAGAATTTTAAGAAGAACCACCAACTGGAGAGTTAAATATGAAAGCAAGTAAAACCACGAATGTTGCCATGGCAATTGCTGCCGCTAGCCTTTTTGCCTTTGCCCCAATGTCTGCTGTTCACGCAGGCGATGATGCAGGCGTTAAATGTTTCGGCATAAACGGATGCAAAGGTCAGAATGACTGCAAAACAGCCAATAACGCTTGTAAGGGCAAAGCTGCCTGTAAGGGACAAGGTTTCCTGAAAATGTCAAAAGCTGCCTGTGATAAAGCTGAAGGTTCTGTCGGCAAACCAGCATCATAGTTATGTAGCGTAGTGTGCAGTACCTAAAAGTATGTAGCACATATAAGGGGTTGGTGATCCATGATGGCCTTGTGTAAAGGCTTGCGGTCTCAGCCCCTTTCTTTATTTGGAAAAAATATACTGGTTTGACGACAATAAATGTGACGAAGAGTAAAGCGGACAATCTACCCCTCCTAAACTAGTGATATTTGTTGATTCTGTGATATTTACGGGATTTTTTCATGTCTAAATACAGACTCTGAAGCACTAACATTGAATATATATTGAAAACATGACCCATCAACTGGAGGATTAATATGAAAGCAAGTAAAACCACAAATATTGCCATGGCAGTTGCTGCCGCCACACTGTTCGCCTTTGCGCCAGTAACTTCTACTATGGCTAGCAGCGATGCCAACGTGCACTGTTATGGCGTAAACAAATGCAAAGGCCACAATGACTGTAAATCTGCAAGTAATTCTTGTAAGGGTCAAGCCTCATGCAAAGGCCAGGGCTTTATATCCATGTCAAAATCCGCATGTGACCATGTTGGTGGCAAAGTCGGCAAGTAATGGCATAGCTATGTAGTACTTGTTACCTGTACTACTAAAGGGGCTGGAGATTCGTGATAGTCTTGCATCAAGGCTTGCGAAACCAGCCCCTTTTCTTTGCAGCTTTTTTTAAAGAGCGGCAGTTATTTAAAGAACGGTAGTTATTTAAAGAACGGCGGTAAATTCTTACATGAGTTCAGCTTCAAACAACGGCATTAAAACTGGCAGCAAACCATTTTTGGGTTATGGCTTGGGATTGCGTCCCGAATATTACGATACCATTGTTGAAAACCAGCCTGATGTTGACTGGTTTGAAATTATCACCGAAAACTATATGGTCGATGGCGGTAAACCTATCCACTATCTCGACCGTGTGCGAGAGAACTACCCAATTGTCATGCATGGCGTGTCACTTTCCATTGGTGGCACCGACCCACTGGATAAAAATTACCTAAAACGACTAAAACAGCTCATCGAATACGCTGAGCCTCAGTGGATTTCCGATCACCTGTGCTGGACCAGCCATGGCGGCCATAACCTGCACGATCTTTTACCTCTTCCCTGCACTGAAGAAGCCATCAAACATGTGGTGTCTCGTTTGGAGCAGGTGCAGGATTATCTTGGTCAGCAAATCTTACTGGAAAATGCCTCAACCTATCTCACCTTTGATAATGCTGAGATGACAGAATGGGACTTCTATCGAGAAGTTGTTGAGCGTGCAGATAGCCTGATGCTTCTCGATGTTAATAATATTTATGTGTGCGCCCGTAATCATGAATTTGATACGGCGGATTTTCTCGATAACATGCCTGTAGAACGCATTCGCCAAATGCACGTGTCTGGTCATAGCGATTATGGCGATTATGTTGTGGATACTCACGACCATCCCGTTGTACAACCTGTCTGGGAATTGTTTCGTGAAGCATTAAAACGATTTGGCCCTGTTTCATCCATGATTGAGCGTGACGATCGCTTCCCTCCATTCGAGGAGCTAATGTCTGAATTAAGCGAAATGCGCTCTATAGCCGCAAGTGTTGAATCAGGTACTAAAAGTAACGCTCTCGACAGCAAAGAGTCCTCGCAATGTTCAACCTGAAAGAATTACAGGATGCGTTTACAAAAAACATAATGGTCAATGATCAAGGTATCGTTGAACATGTTGTCGGATCAAAAAAAGCCCCCAGTGAACTTCGGTTGGGGATTTATGGCAATGCCTACCGAGAAAGATTAATAGAAACTCTGGCCAATGATTTTGAAATGCTGGAAAAATTATTGGGTGAAGATAACTTCAGACTCATAGCCACCTCCTACATAGAGAAACATCCTTCCACCTATTACTCATTGAGATGGTTCGGAAAAACTTTCCCTGACTTTCTTGGCTATTCTCCTAAACAGGGTCACCATGACTGGGAAGCAGAGTTAGCCCACCTCGAATGGCAGTTTATTAATGCCTTTGACTCTGCAAACGTCAAAGCAGTAACAGAAACGGATGCAGCAGCTATACCTCCAGAATCATGGCCAACACTTTCCATGGTTTTCCATCCTTCGGTAAAACTGCTTAATTTATGGTGGAACTCTCTTGATTTGTGGCAAGCCGTCAAAAAAGACACTCAGCCGCCCAATCCGCAACGACTCAATCAACAAAGTCACTGTCTCATGTGGCGTGAAAATCTAATGACTCAATACCGCTCGCTGCAAGCTGATGAAACCGTCGCACTTTCAGCTGCGATTGAAGGTGCCAATTTTTCAGAAATATGCAGCGCACTTGCAACAGAAGTCGAAGACCCTGAATTAATTCCCATGAAAGCCGCTGGCTTACTTAAAGGCTGGTTAGCGGCTGGCATGCTGACTCAACTCAAGACTTAAGTAAGCTATCTGCCTGTATGGGATTCTTCCCTTAATAGGTTACACTCCAGATGTGACGAATAATAATCTTACATTCCTGCATCGCTCTTTTTGGCGACAGCAGCTGGATAAACTTTGGCATACGGATGTACATGCACAGCCAACGGGTAAGGCATTTCTGCTTATCTCCATAAAGATTATTATTCGCGTTGCTCAGGATTTCATGCAGGGCCAGCTCACGTTACGAGCCATGAGCCTTGTTTATACAACCCTGTTATCTCTCGTACCTTTACTAGCCCTGAGCTTTTCCATGCTCAAGGCCTTTGGTATCCATAACCAGCTGGAGCCTTTACTGCTTGGTTTTTTAGCCCCACTTGGCGAAAAGGGCACGGAACTGACTACTCAAATTATAGAATTTGTAGAAAACATCGGTGTGGGTGTTTTAGGTTCCCTGGGATTAGTGCTGCTTCTGTACACGGTTGTTTCACTCATTCAGAAAATAGAGGCGTCACTCAATTTCATTTGGCATGTAACCAGTATACGTAACTTGTCTCAGCGGTTTAGTGGCTACCTCAGTGTAGTCATGATTGGCCCACTGCTGGTAGTTACCGCAATTGGTATTACTGCATCGACAATGAACACAGGCCTGGTACAACAAATTGCCGCCATAGAACCCTTCGGTTCAATGATTATTGGTTTAAGTAAACTAATACCTTACATGCTGGTCATTGGAGCCTTTACGGCAATTTATATATTAATCCCCCACACCAATGTTAAATGGAAAAGCGCACTGCTCGGTGGTTTATTTGCCGGCATTTTATGGGAAACCATTGGCTGGGGTTTTGCATCATTTATTGTGGGTTCGGCCAAGTACGAGGCAGTGTATTCTGGCTTTGCCACTGTTATTCTATTTTTGTTCTGGCTCTACCTCAATTGGTTGGTATTACTTCTCGGCGCCAGCATTGCTTTTTATCACCAGAATCCTGCTTACCAGGTACCCGGAGGAAGGCATAACTCTCTAGGCAATCACGCCCGCGAAGCTCTCGCACTGGAAATTCTTTGTTTGGTCGGTAAGGCCTATCAGGATGGTAGCAAACACTGGACGCTCGATAATCTGGTCGAACAGTTATCATTACCCATGGAAATTATTGATGATGTCCTGGACAAATTATTATCACAGGAGTTTTTAATTCACGCCGGTGAGGACTCGCCCTATTTTGTCCCTGGTCGTGATTTACAGGCAATTTCAATCAAGGAAGTGCTGGACGTGGTACGGGGTGATTTAGTACCCAATCATAATAACAAACCATTTGCAGATGGCCGCATTATCAAACTTCTCGATGAGCTGGATTCAATGACCGACGAACACCTGAAAAACAAAACGATTAAGGATCTAATTTCATAAAACAGAACTAATCTCTACGTAATTTGTCAGTCAAGGCTATGGGTGTTGGATAGCGCATAACAATCAGATAGGAAGACACGATAAATGTTAGCAAGGTTGCCACTTGAATAAGATAGGATGCCCGCTCTCCAATAACATGAAGATCAAATGCCAGCACTGCGATTAATAACGAAAACTCACTGATTTGACCCAGTCTTACACCTATCTCTCCTGAGCGACCTGAAGCCTCTCCGGTATTCCGTAACAGGAGCCTGAAAATAACCGGCTTACCTGCCAACACCAATGCTGCAACAAGGGCAGCAGGAATAAACACAACCATCAGCATTTCGAGATCAAAACTTGCGCCCAGCGAGAAAAAGAAAATAATCAGGAAAAAATCACGCAAGGGTTTCAGGTTTTCACCTATAAATAGTGAGATCGGACTTGTTGCCAAAGCGACTCCGGCAATAAAGGCTCCTATTTCGTGCGACAAACCTACAGTTGAAGCCAACTCAGCAAAACCCAGACACCAGGCAATCGCCATAAGGAATATGTATTCCTGTATTTTATCAAATCGAGAAATAAGTTTAATAAGTACAAACCGTTCCAGTACATATGCAGCAATAACCAGGCTGGGTAATGCAGCTGCACGAAACATAAACTCCATCCACGGCAACCCACCCTGTCCTGCAGTTTGCAGTAGCAATAAAACAACAATAGCTACAATGTCCTGAATCAGCAGAATGCTGATAATAATTTCACCGGTCCTCCTATGGTGAAGCACCGTGGTTGGAAGTAGCTTTAAGCCAATAATGGTGCTGGAAAAAGTCATGGCAACACCAATGATCAGACATTCCCAATAATCAAACCCAAAAAACCATGCAATGCTTGCACCAATACTCGCAAACAGCAGAGAACTGAGGCCAGTAATCAGCGTAGTTTCCTTAAATAATGGGATTAACTTTGCTGGTGGAAGATTCAAACCCAATAAAAATAACAGGAACATTATGCCGACATTAGAAAACTGCTTGATCAACGCCGGATCACTTACCAAACCGAAGCCGGAAGGGCCAAATAACATTCCCAAAACAATATAGGCAACAAGCAATGCCTGACGCGCATATAAGGCGAGGGTCGCCATTACAGCGGCGCCTGTAAAAATCAGAAAAATAGTGAAAACCAGGGGGTCTTCTTGCATAGAAATGGACTATACCGCTCTTAACCCTAACAAAACCACTTCCAGACTTTAGGCGGTTCTGCCTTACAGGGAGGGAAATTCTGGGCTGCTTTCAAGCAGAGAGTTCTCATTGATCAAAACCCTTGTTCCAGTTGAAACAGAATCAAACAATGAAATGACATCATCATTGCGCATCCTTATACAGCCGTGTGAATTTGGTACACCCACAGGTTCTTCATCGGGACAGCCATGGATATATATATATCGCTGGAGGGTATCAACCTGACCTGATTGATTCTTGCCTGGTTCCAGGCCGGACAACCACAGGATACGTGACAATATCCAGTCCCGATCGGAGTTTTGTTCTTTTAATGAAGATGAATACAATTCACCAGTTTTCTTGCGGCCAACAAAAACACTGTTTGTTTCAGCATCATTCCCAATTTTCTCATGCACGATATGCCAGCCACGTGGCGTGCATTCGCTACCGTTAATTTCCCCAGGACCATTAAGTGCTGTAGAAATTGAGTAATCCAGTAGCACTTTATCCCCATCACGCAACTGTAAACGTTGGTCTTTAATACTGATTAATATAAGTTTACTCATTATTTGTATTTTTCAGGTCAATTGGTACGCTTTGTAACATCTACCAAACCATCATAATTTCCATCCAGACCCAGCCGGTACCCAATGATACCTTTTCGTGCAGCGAAGACATGATTTTCATACCATAAAGGAACATAGGGAAGCTTTTCCAGTAAGCGCTTTTGCAGTTTTCTGTAAGATATAGCTTGTTTTTCCAATGTTCTCGCCGCGCCCGCAGTTTCAATTAGCTGATCACTCACTTTATCATTGAAGCGACCCCGATTGGCGCCATTAGGTGGCACGGCTTCACTATGAAATACATACCGAAATATATCAGGCGTTTTAATTCCTACCCATGACAAACTAAACATCTGGAAGTTTCCGGCTTTGATATCACCGTAGAAAGTACCCCAGTCATAACTTCGTAAATCTACTTCAATGCCTACCGCTTTCAACTGGCTTTGTAATACGGTCGCAAGACGTACGCGAAAGGCATTGGTTGAGGTCTTATAGGTCAAACGTAAAGGATTACTTTCAGTAAACCCGGCTTCAGCCAGCAAAACTCTTGCCCGGTCAGGGTTATAAGTGATTTTTTTCAGATCAGTATTGCCAGCCCAATGACCAGGAAGCAATAACGCACTAGCAGGTCTGGCTGCACCGGCCATGACATACTTAATGATAGCCTCCCTGTCTATTGCCATAGCAATCGCTTGACGAACTTTCTGCAAACCAACCACTGAGTCATCCAGATTAAACCCCAGGTAAGTAAAGTTAGAGCCACGAGCATGGGTAACACTAATATTTTTTTGTTTACCCAGATGAGACACCAACTCGGGTGAAAGATCATTCTGCACCATATCGATTTCGCCACGAATCAATTTAAGCACACGGACTGTATCCTCTTTAACCCTGACAAAGCTTACAGCCTGATTATCCTTCAGACGTCGAAGAAATAATTTTCCATCCTCCGGCCAGCTGGAGAATTTAAAGGGCCCACTACCAACAGGCTGTCTACTAAAAGAATGATTATTATTTATATATTTTTCAGGCAATATACCAATAACCAGATACGCGGGAAATAATAGATCAGGACGTGACAAATGAAAATCAACAGTGTTTTCATCGATCACATCAATAATGTCTATCATGTTCAAAGTTGCTCGATGCGGAGAAGCAAGTTTTGGGTTTAATATCGAATTGTAGGTAGCCTGAACATCTTTAGCCGTAAGATGAGCACCGTCATGGAAGGTTCGATTATTTTTACTTAAGTCTTTTTTTAGGTGGAATCGATAGTGCAATGGCGAAATCAATTCCCACTCTGCCAGACTTGGCACAGGCAATTGTTTCTCATTAAATTCAACCAGCCGTGCATACAGCAATCGATTAATGCGACTTGAAGTGGCATCAGTAGCAAATCGGGGATCAAGCGTTACAGCGGCACTTGCAAGACCAATTCGCAAGGCATTATCAGGTACTGGCGCGCATGCGGCCAGAGAGAAAACCAAAAACAAAAATATTATTTTGCTTGTGTAAGTAAAGTGGTAAGTAAAGAGATAAGTAAAGATTTTACCAGTCCTTATAGGGGTGTTTTACCAGACAGACATTATAATAACGAGCATCATCTGAAACTTCTTCGCCCAACCAGTCTGGCAACTCAAAGCTTTCATTAACACTTTCAAGCTCCACTTCGGCTACCACCAAACCCTGGTTGTCACCGCTAAACACATCAATCTCCCAGCAGTGTTTTGCATGAAACACATGGTAACGAGTTTTTTCAATGAGCGGGCCTTCACTCAATGCATCAAGCATTTCGTTAGCCTCTACCAATGGAATTGGGTACTCGTATTCCTGGCGGGTGATATCCAGTGTTGCACTTTTGATATTGATGTTGGCTTTATCGCCAGCAATGCGTACACGAATGGATGATTTTTCCGAGCCTGCCAGGTAACCCTGGCGTATCAATACGCCATGGTCAGCAGAATTTTGCCAGGAATCGTCGCGCAGCAAAAATTTGCGCTCGATCTCAACGGCCATGATAATTAAGCGATTTTGAAGAACATTGGTTAACTGTCTGGAAGAATAACGGTGGTCGTCTCAAAACCGCGCGTACCTTCGTCTACCAGCGCGAATTCATGACTACCAATATGTGCAACTTCGCCATGTTTCATCATATGGCGTTTGATTTTTTTGCCATTAACGATGGTGCCATTGGTGCTTCCCTTATCCTCAATGTGTATGTCCAGCAAGCCCTCCATGTAAGCACTTGGGTTCGAGGTCACCAGAGCATGCTTGCCGCTAATGGTAGAATCATCAACACGGATATCACAATCAGGGTGGCGGCCGATCAAGTAACTGCCCTCATCCAGATTTATTTCCCCCAGGAATTTACCGTCACAGGTATGAACCAGCTTGGGCATAAATAACACCTCTTTATCGTTTATAAGTTAATAGTATAGATTAATAATGGTTTAGCTAAACATTCATTAACAAATCATAAAACTTGAAATCATTATGGCCTTGATGCCGCCTGACAATCAACATTCCCGATACTCGAACCCATTTACCAACAACCTTTGTATCAACGTTTCTCACCAACACCCACTAAAATAACGGAAATATTGTCATGACCACCTTTATTATTAGCGAGATCAATCAATCGTTGGGCTGCCCTTTCCCACAAACCTCCAGCGGCAACCAGTGTTTCTTCAATTTCCTTATCACTAACTCTGTCGGTTAGCCCATCAGAGCACAGTAAAAAGGTATCACCGGAACGCACATCATACTCATGTGTCTCAATCGGAACTCGCGGCCGAATACCTACTGCTCTAGTGATAACATGGCTGTATGGATTATCTACGGCTTCTTCGGCAGATATAGCGCCCTTCTCCAATAATTCCCGCACCAGAGAATGATCAGCTGTTATCTGTTCCAAAGTATTTGAGCGTAATCGATACAGCCGAGAATCACCTACATGTGCCACAACTACCCGATCATCATAAAACAGCACCGCAACCAACGTGGTTCCCATACCCTTGCGCTCTTCGTTATCAAGCGCATTTTCAAACACTGCTGTGTTGGCCTTGTTGATAGCACGACGCAAGAGTGTTGCTTCACGGCTGGCATTTTTATTGGGGCGTATATTTCCGAGTGATTTATCCAAAGCCGTTATCAAAATGGTATCCAGTTTTTCCAGACACATGCGGCTCGCCACATCGCCCGCATTATGCCCACCCATGCCATCAGCCAACATGGCCAGACCACGCTGAAAATCCCAGGTGATAGCGTCTTCGTTATGATCACGCGCTAGCCCGACATCCGTCTGGCCTGCCATATAGAGGGTAAAGTGTGAAGTCATCGTATTCCTTCTCGCATGTGCTCGCGCTTACTCATGATGGTACCCAACTCCCGACTGTTCCGCACATCGTTTCAATGCTTCAGCCATAGCCTGACCATTGGCATATCGTTTGGACGGCTTCTTCTCCAACGCCTTGTTAATAATTCGTGTCAAACAGGAAGGAAGATCCGGTTGCGCCTTGCGCACACTAATAGGTTTTTCATTGGTGATCTGGTACATCAAGCTGGTCAATGAATCACCTTCAAACGGCAACTGACCGCTGAATAACTGATAAAGGGTAACGCCAAGAGAAAACAGATCAGACCGGCCATCCACTTTTTTACCTGCAATTTGCTCTGGCGACATGTAATAAGGACTACCCAATACTGTACCCGTGCGGGTTTTGCTGCTGTCAGTCAAACAGGCAATACCGAAATCAGTCACCTTGAGTTGGCCTTTCTCCCGATCGTAGATAATGTTGCCCGGTTTTACATCCCGATGAACGACACCTTGCTCATAAGCATAATCCAGTGCGTCCGCCACCTGGATACCAATGGTAAATACGTCCTCCAGCGGTAACAGTTCACCATTACGAATATGCTGATCCAGGCTATCGCCCTGAATATAATCCATGGCGATGTAGGCCAGGTCGTGTTCCTCGCCCACATCATAAATCGTGACAATATTGGGGTGACTAAGGCGGCCGGCAGTCTCAGCCTCCTGAAAGAATCGGCGCCGTACCTCGTCGAGTTGGGTGGACTCAAATTCTTCGGTGAGCGCCAACGTTTTAATGGCCACGGTACGGCTAATGCGTGGATCTCGGCCCAGATACACGGTGCCCATGGCGCCGCGCCCAAGCTCACGCTCGATTTCATAACGGCCCAACACCGGGCGCTCGACCACAGGATCATCCACCACTAACGTAGTGGCCGAATGGGAAATAGTTGTCGCCGCTAGAGAGCCCGGCTCCTGTGCTGGCTTGGAAAGAGAATGATGCCGGGTGCGACGTTTTGCGATATCCCGGTAATTGCTATTCCATTGAGCGATATAATCATAGGCGGCCAGGGCCTTGGCAAACTGACGGCGGCGCTCATATTCCAGCCCTACCTGATAGAGACCATCCATCACCAGATCTTCCATTTTTCTATGGCCCGACGAGCAGGCTTTGAGACTCTCGAAGGCCTTATCTACTTTACCCTGGCCACGTAATAATGCGGCCAGTTCCACCAGTGCCCGGTCTCGCTCATCCCTGACCTGCGAAAAACTGTGGGCAAAACGATGATGCACCCAGACCATCACCTGTCCTGTTAACAGCAGTAAAACCGGCAAAGCCAACGGAAACCAGGTGTTTTTCAGGGTCAGCATCAACAAACTGCCATTGAGCATCAGGAACGCCAGTACCAGACCACCAATAAGCCCCACCACTCCTCGCAGACGAACGGGTGTAAGCACCAGGTAAATTAGAATCAGCAATAAAGCGCCACGCTGCACCCCCAACGACCAATGAGGTACGTTTACCAGTGATTCATTAATGAGAGCATTCACCGCATGAGCTGTTCCTTGCAAACGACTCACCTCGAGGCCACCCGGTAGTCGTACTGTCTGGCCTGAATCCACACCCACCAGCACAGCTTTACCGCGCAGCTGTTTTTTGTGTTTACCCGTTAGCACATCTTTTGCTGATAATACCGGTATCAATGAGTCCTGATATCGTGGGTAGGCTCGCAAACCAGCATCGGTGGCAACCCACGCGGTACCCATCATCACACCTTTGCCGGGGTGAACAATGAGCGATTTTGCCGGGACGCCCAAAGTACGGGCTGTCAGCAACAATTCAAATGAGGGCAAATACTGGTCAGCAAAAGGCAAGGCTAAAGGAACCGAAGCTAATATGGTCGGATAATGTCCTTTGACAGTACTTCTTCCGCTTGCAACAGAGGAAAGCACTGCTGTCGGAAGTAAATCAGAAAACCTCTCCAGAGGTGGCATTGCGGGGGTATAAATAGCCGGAGGTGAAGCCAACAAAGGTAAAAGTGCCACCAGCTCGTTACTGGGTGGCTCAACAGCCAATGGTGCCAGGCCACCAGACATGGCGTCAGTAACGGCCAGTACAATACGGTTTGATGACCGTAAAACCTTACGCAGGTTCGCGTCGGGGTCCAGTTGCTGAATTGCTTTGGTCTTGACCTGCTTCTTACCAACTAATGACTTGCGTACAATCGCAAGCGCTTCCTCATCCATGGTTGTTTGTGAATGATCCAGCGGCACCATTAGACCTACGGCCTTGCTACCAGCAGACTTCAAACTGCCCAGTAAATTAGCCAGCTCAAAATAGGAAACAGACGCCTCGGCTTGCTGACCATCATTCAATACCACCACCACCGTTTTAACCGGCACAGATGCTGCCGGCACCAGGCCCATGAGTACAGAGTACACACTCTGTTCAAAGCGATTCGCGCCTGGGCAAAAACTCCAGATAAGCAGCACAAGCCCCATTAACAGGGCGATCCATCGGTGGCTAGTAAAAAATTTCAGCAAGTTATTGAAACCTCAGCATAAAAAAAGAGCACATTAAAAAAGAGTACCCCGCATGGCTCTAATCGACCAGAAACCCGCAAATCTTGAGGTGAGAACGTCGAGAACGGACTGTAGGTGCTTAAATTTAAACCAATAATTCTCAATAAGTCAGGGAATATCCCACAAAGCCGAAAAATGCATTTAATTGATTAGAAAATCCCGATCGCTCATAGTCTTAACATCACTGTCATCTCAGCTAAAGGCATCTGGCCGTATTTCATTTACCCCAGGGATAGATAAAGCATGGAAGCAAGCAGCAACTCGACTGCAAAAACTCTGTTTTTCACCACATGTGCGCTCATTGCATTCGCCGCTAATTCCGTTTTATGTCGACTAGCATTGGGTGATGAAACAATTGATGCCGCTGGCTTCACCATTATTCGCCTGGTCTCTGGTGCCATTAGCTTACTTTTGATTTTCTGGCTAAGCAGTATGCTTCGTAATACAGGCAGTCAAACAACACTTGCCCATTCAAAAGGAAGCTGGACAGCGGCACTCATGCTTCTTCTCTATGCAGCCACTTTTTCATATGCCTATATCACACTGGATACCGGCACCGGTGCGCTTATTTTGTTTGGCTCCGTACAGATCACCATAATACTCATCACTATTTTTACAGGTGGCCGATTACACATAACAGAATGGATGGGTACGCTTATCGCCTTTTCCGGTTTTGTATATTTAGTGTTACCAAACGTTTCCACTCCTTCATTTTCGGGTTTTGTCCTCATGGCACTATCCGGTATTGGCTGGGGAATATATACACTCAAAGGAAGAGGGTCTAAAAACCCGCTCGCAGATACCACAAAGAATTTTTATCTCACCATTCCATTTGTTATTGTTTTAGCGTTAATAACCTTTCAAGATTTACATTTAACGACAGAAGGAATTTTATTAGCCATTGCTTCTGGTGCTATAGCATCTGGAATGGGTTACACAATTTGGTACATCGCACTTGGTGGATTATCAGCAACTCAGGCAGGCATAGTACAACTACTGGTGCCGGTTATTGCTGCATTTGGTGGCGTTATTTTTGTCTCTGAAACGATATCACTGCGCTTAACCATCTCGGCATTGTTTATACTCGGCGGAATATTGATTGTGGTTTTAGGCCGTTATTTTTTTATTCAACGGAAAGATTCCGATCGACTAGTTGAAAATAAGATATGATTCAATAGAATAAAAAAGGGTCAGCACTCCGCTGACCCCTCTCACTTTCGCACCTACTTTTGCTACAGTTTTTGTTTAACTATCTTAAACTCTTCAATGTGCTTTTCGGTCTTAGGATTAAACAGCACGTGTAACATGGCGTAAACGGCGTAAATTTCACCATCTCTAACCACCCCAGTGGTTGCAAATACATCACCGGTATCAACCGTACTAACCACCTGTGCAGTTACCCAATCATCTGTACTGGTTAACTTAACCGTCTTGTCAGTAGCAACCCCGTTCGGGAAACCTCCATGAGCACTGCTATTCGCGATAATCACAAGCGAGCCGTCAGGCGCCCAAAGCATTCCATCTGCTCCATCAAACTTTTCGCTGATTTTAACCTGGGTAAATGCCTCCGGATTATCTAAAGGTACTTTGAACAAGATCCCTTCATTGAATTTATCCACCAACAAATAGTTATCTTTGATCACCAAACCATTCAGATTGAACGCTTTACCGCCAAATATTTTGTTATCGAGAAAAACAGAGGTTTTGTAATCAGGCGTAACCTTGTGAATCATGGTTGAGAAACTATCTGAAATATAAGCGGTTCCATCTTTGGCAATAACAATGTCATTGCAAAAATGCCCACCGCCCATCCCTTCCACCAGGTTAATATAGTTGGTCAACTTGCCGGTTGAAAGTTGGAATACCACCAGTGCCGCGAGCTTGCCCGTCGTTTTGGGCGTAGAAAATTCACTGGCGCCAGGGTCAGCATTGCACACCAAAACTCGGTCACGTTCGGCATCGATACGAATACCAACAGCAGATACCATGCGTGGATCCTGAGCAAATACCGTGTATGAGCCATCATCAGTAACCGTGCCCACTATGCCCTTGCGAATGGAAGTCACCATGAATAGCTTGCGGTCAGCATCCCAGTCCACGCCTTCGGGGTACAACATCGCCCGTTTAAAGCTAACCACATCAGGAGCTGCAGGTTTCATGACTTCGGCTTTAGTTACTGTTTTTTCTGTTGCTTTGGCTGGGGCTTTGCTGTCACTGCATGCACCCAACAGCACAATCACCATCACAAGAAATAGCGGGGTAATATTTTTCTTTATCATATCCATGATTTTTCTCCTTCTATCCGTAGAAATGACCACTCACATATGTGAATAATAGCTGCTTTTATACATATTGCTGACTAAATTAATGCAACATAGCCGAAACAAACAATTGTTTGCATGTCATGTATCTCTTTCCATCCAATCTTGTTTCTCTATCTTAAAAAGCACATGCTCTCGTAGCGAACTACCTTCTGAAATCATTGGATGTTCAAAATTTCGTTCCATATTAACCATTCCCAACCTCTCCATTACTGCCTGTGATTTTTTATTCAACACCGAAGTAAAGGAATACACTTCAGGCAAATCAAGCCTTTCAAAAGCAAATTCCAAAGAGGCTTTTGCTGCTTCGCTTGCATAACCTTGCCCCCAGTAGTTTCTGGCCAGTCGCCAACCAATTTCCACACATGGCGTTACCGGCAAATCATAGGTGGGCTCATGCAACCCAACAAAACCCATAAACCTTTTATCATCAATATTTTCTACCACCCAAAAACCCCAACCCTTAAATGCTATTAAGGCTTCGAATCTCTGAGCCATATCATTGCTTTCTTCTTCGCTTAAAGTATTAGGGTAATATTTCATTACCTCAGGATCTGAGTTGAGCATTGCAAAGGCTGGAAAGTCTGCCTGTTTCCATTGCCGCAACCTAAGCCGCTTTGTTGTTAATTCAATAATTTCAGCCATTGATTTTTCCTGGAATTAGCTAACTAATCCCCTTCGACGATGCTTCTCCAGCAATTACATCCACCTTGATTAACAACCACCCTCCAGCGATGAATAAAATAATAATCGACAAAATACCTAATCGATGATCGCCTGAAGCAAGGCTTACAACCCCCACCATCAGCGGTCCGATCACAGCGGCAAATTTACCCAGCATATTGTAAAACCCAAAAAACTCTGCGGATTTTTCAGATGGAATCAATCGTGCGTATAACGAGCGACTTAATGCCTGCACACCGCCCTGAACCAGACCAATAGTAACTGCCAGCGCATAAAATTCCTGCGCGGTATCCATAAAAAAAGCCCCAATGGTTGCCACAATATAAATCCCTATTGCCAGCAGTATGCCTCTTTTGGCTCCCTCACCTTTCGGGCCCAGTTTTTTAGCTAGGATCCCGAAACCTAACGCTGCAGGAAAACCCACAAACTGGGTGATCAACAAGGCAATAATTAAATGATTCTGCTCAAGCCCAATGGATAAACCGTAATCCACCGCCATACGCACAATGGTATCGACGCCATCAATGTACAGCCAATAAGCCAACAAAAAGAGGAACACGACGCGCAGTTGGCGCAAATGTTTGAAGGTTTCGATTAACTGAGCATACCCTGCACGCGCAACAGCTAATCCGGATACTGTCGTCGGTGATTTTGGTTCCTTCACCAATAACATGATCGGCAATGAAAATAGCAGCCACCACACAGCGACGGTAACAAATGATAGCTGAATTGCTTCGGTTGCATCCTGTAAACCAAAGCTCTCTGGAGATAGCGTCATGGCCACGTTAATAGCAAACAGAAAACCCCCGCCTAAATAACCCAATGCAAAACCAAACGCAGAGACAATATCTAAATCTTCTTCTTTTGCCACCGTGACTATTAATGCATCGTAAAATACATTGGCACCCATGAAACCAATAGTCGCCACCACAAAAAATATCATCGCGGCGAGCCACTCCCCTTTGCCTACGCCCGAAAGTGCGGCAGTAGCGATTATGCCAGTGAGCGCAAAAAGGAATAAAAAACGCTTTCGTAGACTGCCACGGTCTGCAATGGCGCCCAGAAGTGGCGCCGTTAGCACAATCAACAGACTTGCCGCCGCATTACCTGCTCCCAGATGAAAAGTACTCTCCGTGCTTTCCAGGCCAGCACTCCAGTACTGCTTAAAAAATAACGGGAAAAAACCAGCAAGCACCGTGGTAGCAAAGGCAGAGTTGGCCCAGTCATAGATGGCCCAGGCAAGAACCTGTTTATCGAACTTTTTATAGAGAAAGAGCCGCTTCATTAAGCATAAGCGTACAACAAAAGTTATTTAAAATCGTTTATTTAGCCTTCAATCATGGAAGATTTGCCGATAGACGCGATAATATAGGTATAGGTCATTTTGCATTACGACAACACACTCATAAAATAAGCTCGTGTAAAACAGGCTCGTATGGAAAATTTACGAAAAAAACTACTGGCACTGGATGGTAAAGGCTACAAGGCCTACAAAGACATCACCGGCCAATACCGCTATCCAGACTTTGGGCTGAGCATTGACCATGTACAGGGCGACCCCTTCGCCACCCCATCCCGTATCAGTGTGCGGATAAATACTGACCATGCTGGTTTCCCGAAACCCCTTTGGCAAAACAATATCCGCCGAATTGCACTTGAAGATTACCTGGGACGCGCAATCAAGCTCGCCATTAAAAAACATGTTAAAGGACGCCGCGGCAGCGGTGATAGTGGTGAGATTAATATTTCGACTAGCGGCCAACAGGTGCTGGTGCGCAATGCCGTTATGGTTGCTCCCGATGCCTTTCCGAAACAAATAGAAGCAAGAATCGTCATGGGATTGCCCTCCCAGGGTCGGCGAGCAGATGGAAAACAGGCAGTAGTGATGTTTATGGATGAACTTCCCAGGGTGATAGACACCGCTCTGCGCTATCACAATCATGAAACGCAGAAAGTGCAACGTCATGTCGATAGCGTCGAAGACCAGGACGCCCTTCGCCACTGGTTAGCCGAAGAAAAGCTGGTGGCCTTTGTTGCCAATGGTTCAATCCTGCCACGCGCCAGTGGAGTGGATGATAGTCCGATGCCAAAAGGTGCGTTGGCTTTCGTTTCACCAGAAAGCCTAACCCGAATAGTTTCGCTTCCAAACGCAGGCGAAGTCAGCGGCATGGGTGTCCCAGAAGGCATTACGCTCATTGTAGGCGGTGGTTTTCATGGTAAATCCACACTACTGCATGCGCTGGAGCGCGGAATTTATAATCACATCCCCGGTGATGGCCGGGAACGCGTTGCCTCACGCACAAATGCCGTTAAGGTTCGCGCGGAAGATGCAAGGTCAATTTCAAACGTCAATATCAGCCCTTTCATCGATAATCTGCCTTTTGGTCGCGACACCGTTGCTTTTTCTACTGAGAATGCCAGTGGTAGTACCTCGCAGGCCGCCAACATTATTGAGGCACTGGAATGTGGCGCAGATGTATTACTGATAGATGAAGATACCTCCGCCACCAATTTCATGATTCGCGATGAGCGCATGCAGCAGCTGGTGACTGACGACAAGGAACCCATTACCCCGTTATTGCATCGCGTACGCGAACTCCATGAATCTCTTGGCGTGTCATCCGTCATTGTGATGGGCGGCTCCGGCGATTACTTCGACGTCGCCGATACTGTAATCATGATGGATTCCTACGAACCTCGAGATGTCACAAAACAGGCTCGCGCTCTGGCAAAACCCTATCAAACTAAATCAAATTCCACCTCAAGTTTTGGCCCCAGCTTTGGACAGAGCACGACTCGCTGCCCACAGCAAAATGCTCTCAGTCCGGCACGAGGTAAGCGCGAGGTAAAAATTGATACCAAAGAAGTGGGTTTGTTGCTTTATGGCAGCCACCGTATTGACCTCTCTCAGGTGGAACAACTTATCGACATGGGGCAAACCCGAACCATTGGCTTGATGATTCATCATTTTGCCAAACACTATGCCGATAATTGTGAAAATCTGACGACTGGCCTGATACAGGTATTAGAAGACGCGGAAAAGTACGGCCTGGACTACTTCAGCCAATTTAAAGTAGGCAATCTCGCCCTGCCACGCTTGCATGAGCTAGCCGCAGCTATTAATCGCATTCGTGAAGGTAGCTGGCGTTAACTGGTATATGTTTACGAACTTAACCAGGTCATTACGATCACACCAGTACTCATCAAAATAATTACTTAAAAAAGGATCCGGCAATGAAACAAATGGCCTCCGCAATAACAGTCCTATTTATATCGACAATACTGTTATCAACAAACACCATGGCAAACTCCTCTGTAAAAGCTGAGACGCCCTATCAGGGACAACAGCTTCGTAGCATAAAAGCACTCTCCCAAAAAGATATCGATGGATATCTAAGCGGTAAGGGCATGGGGTTTGCCAAAGCAGCAGAACTAAACCACTACCCTGGCCCACGCCATGTACTAGACCTTTCTAAAGAGCTGGAATTGAGCGACAAACAACTCAACCAAACGCAAACATTATTTAATAAGATGCAGGCCAAAGCGATAACGCTCGGAAAACAGCTCATTGAAGGTGAACAAAATCTGGATCAGCTTTTTGCGCAAGGCGCTGTTGACAAAAGCTCCCTGGAAACAACCCTGAATAATATTGGTGCAATACAGGCAAAACTGAGAAACGTTCACCTGAGCACCCATCTAGAACAAAAACAACTGTTAACCAAACACCAGATCATGATGTATGACCGTCTTCGTGGCTATGGTGCTAATGGTTCCTCAGGACACAAACATAACCACGATCACTAATCTTAAGGAGCACAACAAATGGAACACAAAGGAACTAGTTATGTCGTTGTCACCGACATTAATATGTCTTTTATATCAATGGTGATATTCATGGTGAAATGGGTAGTTGCCTCTATCCCTGCTTTTATTATTCTTTCAATAATAGGAGCAGTATTTATGATGTTATTTGGTGGAATAATGGGCGGAATAGGTGGTATGAGAGTGTAAGATAATATTTAACTACCTTAATGAGGCTCTTTGCCTACTTCCTGGCCAATAATTAGTAAAGCTCGAATGGCTGCTATGCAGCGAAAGCGGCCATTGATGAAGTATGAGTGTAATGACCGTTCTACACCAAAAGCTGTCATTCACAACCAATTTAAAAGCAATAACTAAAAAGGCCACCCAATAATGGGTGGCCTTTTTTTACTTATCCTTAATTTTCTAAAAAACTAAGTTTTATGCCTTATTCCCTTTCCAGCTTAATAGCGATGCCTGAAGTAGGATCGACATATACTTCAACCAGGTCACCAATTCTAAGGTGTGTCAGGTTGAATCTATCTTCCGGGAAGTCACCCATTGCATCATGCATGATAGTGTCATTGTTGATAATGACATTGATACTACCGGTAGCCCATGACACGGTCAGGGTGCCTGAGTTTGTTCCTGTTATATCCAGGCTAGTTATGTTGCCCTGATATTCGTTGTTATCAGAAATATCATCTTCGAGCTCAACCTCTTCTGCAACCAGTATGCCATCGGCATTGAACATGCCTTCAGCTTCCAGGTTTAATATTCCGATATTGACATCAACTAGTTCAGATATTTCTATATCTTCAAATTCAGTATAATCATCAATGATAATCATTTGATTGTTTATACCAAAGGTCCTGCTGTTTTCATCGTAGGCGGCTGTCAGCATGCCCTTGATTTCAAACTCATCTTCATAGTCTCCCTGATGGCCTATTTCACCGTCGTCTTCACGCTCAACTTCAACTGCATCCATTACGAATGAACCGGCAGTATATGAAGTGGCTTTGACTTCGACATAAAGCCCTTCTTCCATAACAGTAATATCGTCCAGGGCGGCTGAGCCATAATTAACTGTCAAGCCGCCAATAGTGAATGTGGTCACATTCGTATCAAGATTAGATACGACACCCTTAACCTCAATCTCACTACCTGGTACATGTGCTAAGGCCTTCACTTCAATGCGCGATGCAACAATGTCGCCAGCACCAACACCAAATCCGCTGATTTCTACTACATTACCCGTGGCGATAGCATCGACAGTTGCAATGCTGCCAGTTTTGTCTTCAAAAATAGTGAGCTCATTCACTGTGATATTTTGTCCCATTACCACCATAGTGCCAACGCCATTGATAACCGCATTGGAGTCGACTATGCCCTCTAGCTCATCCGCGAAGTTGATGCTGGTTGCTGTAGCGGTGACGCAATTTCTGGGACCAGTAATTTCAACCACATCACCAATACTTAGGTCATTTTCGGTGCCAGCTTGTCCATCAACGGTGATGGAGGCTGTATCGGTTTCATATTCGCATCCATTTACGAATACACTGCCAAAGCTAGTTATTACACCTACCGTGGTATTTTGGGCAGAGCTGGAACCACCACCTCCACCACCACAGGCGGCCAGGAAGACGCCCGCTACCACGCCAAAACTTCCCCATGCAATTCTTGGATATTTCATACTTCTTTACTCCTCTACTAATTACGTCAATGAAGCGTGTATCTGCTTACACCTGAAACGAGGCAAAGGAGAAAAAAGTTCCTTGAGTTGGTGGTTTTGGAAACCGATTTCCTCACTTTAAGCTTCCCTTAAGAAACCCTTAAGAAACCCTTAAGGTTCTATTCAGTTTACCGACCGGGGATTTGACCAAACAGCAGGATTGCCGTTTGGCACGCCACGAAGTGGGCTTGAAAACCGCTGGTTCTTGAGATGAGTCTCTATGAGGAAGGCGGATCAATGACTGTTATTGCACAATAGCAGTCATTCACAAGATTTTTGTGAACGACCGCTTGCAGTATAAACCGGTCATTCGACCAATTTATACAATTTTCTTCTCTTCAACGTCCGCTTTGCAGCGATAGCGGTCATTCAGGTATTAAACAAAAAACCCATTCAATTTCTCTAAAGCAGACATTTAATAATAATTTAAATATGTCCATATCCTGATATGACGTTTAAAAAAGAGCCAATTATCCAAATAAAAACTAGTGGTATACCTACACGGATTGATATTTTTCTTATTGTGATATTTTTAGAAACAACGCTTCCGAATATAGCTGCCATAAGTGCTATTCCTATAAATGCTGATGCAAATACTATCCCCTCCCAAACGTGACCAGTATTTGGGTCATTTAGTCGTTGATAATAGAGCGTTACTGAATTAAAGGGCACGGTAATCGGAAAGAATAAACCCGAAATATATTTCAACATGAGGTCAAAAACCCGTCCATAATAAACGGCTTCAATACCAAACAAGACTATACCGATAACTAAATAGAAGGCTATTGAGAATTTAATTACTTTAGTTAATGGGTTATGCCATTTTTGGCTTTGAGTGGTCGATTGTTTCATGGCTATTATCGTCATCGCTAACAGTAGATTATGCGGCTTTCGTCAATGACCGCTTTTAGCTGAGGCTCACCGACAGATATAAAATCATCAATGTCCGCTATCAGTATAAAGCAGCCATTCGAGCTAGCAACTTTACTAAATATGTATCGGTCGTCCATCCACGGCTAACGCTGCTTCGTGAACCGCTTCTGATAAAGTTGGATGCGCATGAATAATACGTGCAAGATCTTCCGATGATGCAGAAAATTCCATTGCGACGACAGCTTCACTGATTAATTCTGACGCATTAGGGCCAAGGATATGCACGCCCAGTATGCGGTCGGTTTTTTCGTCCGCTAATATCTTCACCATACCCTCAATGTCACCCGAGGCATGGGCTCGGCCGGAACCAACAAAGGGAAATACGCCTATTCTAAATTCAACGCCTTCAGCCTGTAGTTGTTCAGTCGTTTTACCCACCGAAGCTAATTCAGGCCACGTATACACTACCGAAGGAATTACATCGTAATTTATTTCCGGTTTTTGACCAGCAATACGCTCTGCAACTGCCACCCCTTCTTCCGATGCCTTGTGTGCCAGCATGGGGCCACGCACCAGATCACCGATGGCATATATGTCCGGCAGGTTAGTCCGGCATTCGTCATCCACTTCAACAAAACCACGCTTATTTATAGCCAACCCAACTGCTTCCGCACCCAGGTTTTTACTATTTGGACATCGCCCTGTTGCCACCAGCAGTTTATCAACTTGAAGTTTATGCTCACCATTTTGATCGGCATAGGTAACGGTAACCTGCTTCGCTGTCTTTTTAACGGATACCAGTTTGGCGCCCATCAAAATATCCATGCCTTGCTGTTCCAGGTTTTTCTTCATTGAGCCTGCTAACTGCTGGTCAACATTGCGAAGAAAGGTGTCACCTCTTACCATCGTGGACACTTTTGTTCCCAGCCGTGACCATACACTTCCTAATTCGAGACCAATAACACCGCCACCGATAATTCCCAGACGTTTTGGTATTTCACTAAAATCTAGCGCCCCGGTGGAATCTACAATTCGTTTACCGTCAAAAGGTATCGCATCTAACTCAACTGACGATGAGCCAGTGGCGAGAATAATATTCTCCGCTTCATACTCTTCTGGATCAGTCTTCTTATCATGACCCACAAATCGAACAAGCTTGCCACCAACCTGACTATTGCCAACTAAGGTGCCTCGACCTTTAAGCCAGGTTACCTTATGTTTGGAAAACAACATGGCAACACCGCCAGTGAGCTTTTGAACAACATTTTGCTTACGTTGCATCATGGTGGCCACGTCAATTTTTAGCCCGGTTGTTTTTATACCGTGGTCTGAGAACTCATGTTTTGCACGAAAATAATGATGAGAAGTGTCCAAAAGTGCTTTGGAGGGTATGCAACCAATATTGAGACAAGTACCGCCTAAAGTGGGTTGGCCATTTTCATCCAGCCTGTCTTCGATGCACGCTGTCTTAAAACCCAACTGCGCACATCGAATCGCTGCTACATACCCCCCGGGTCCACCACCTATGATTATGACATCGAAGTCAGCCATGTGATTATTTGTATCCCAATTCTAAATATCTAAATTACACTTCTAGCAAAAGTCGCGCTGGATCTTCCAACGCTTCTTTTATGGTCACCAGAAAAAGCACTGCATCACTGCCGTCAACTATGCGGTGATCATAGGAAAGCGCCAGGTACATCATAGGAAGCACGACCACCTCACCATCTACAACCATGGCTCGATCCTGAATATTGTGCATACCCAATATTGCGCTCTGCGGTGGATTGAGAATTGGCGTTGATAACATCGAGCCAAATGTTCCACCATTGGTAATACTAAAAGTGCCACCCGTTATATCTTCCAACGACAATTTTCCACTTTGTGCACGCGCACTAAAATCAGCGATACCTTCTTCAATATCAACAAACTTCATCTGATCAACATCACGTAAAATAGGAACAACTAATCCGCGCGGAGACCCAATGGCAATCCCAATATCATAAAAACCGTGATAAACAATATCATTACCGTCAATTGAAGCGTTGATCACCGGAAATTGTTTTAATGCTTCTGTAGCGGCCTTAGCAAAAAATGACATGAAGCCTAATCGGGCACCATACTGTTCTTCAAATTTTTGTTTGTATTTTTTTCGCATCTCCATGACTGGTTGCATGTTGACTTCATTAAAAGTGGTGAGAATAGCCGCAGTATTTTGAGCATCTTTCAGCCGTTCGGCCACTCTGGCACGCAAACGGCTCATGGGAACACGTTTTTCCGTTCGACCCTCATCTGAATGATTTATCGCTGGAACTGATTGCGAATATTCTTTCTGTGTAGGCGCTGGCTGCGAAATAGCAGATCCCTCTCGACCCGTATGACCACGCAAGCTTTCAAGATATGCCAGGGTATCGGCCTTGGTAATACGATTATCTCGGCCAGTGCCTGAAATTTGCGAGACATCCAGATCGTTATCTGCCACCAGCTTACGTGCCGCCGGGCTTAACAACGCGGCAGTCTGTGTTTGCCCTGAGTTAATATCACTTACCTTTGGTGAAATATTTGAAGCTGTTTGTTTTGGTAAAGCAGGAACTTTAGCAGGCTTTTTGTCTTTAGCCGCCACAACCTCTGTATCTGAAACGCTGTCATCTATCGTTGCAATCACTTCATCGCTCATTACCAGCACACCATCTCCTTTGGTAATTTCTTTCAGGACTCCATCCTTAGGCGCCACAATTTCCAGCACGACTTTATCTGTTTCAAGATCGACCAAATTTTCATTGCGTTTTACAAATTCACCGGCTTTTTTATGCCAGCTAATCAGTGTTCCATCCGAAACTGATTCTGACAAAGCAGGTACTTTTACTTCAATCAACATTTTGCTCTCCATCAGAGTTATCCTTTTGCCCTAGTGCATCGTCTATTAGTTCTTGAAGCTGTTTTATATGCTGCTTGTAATAACCAACCGCAGGCGAAGCAGAGGCTGGCCTACCTGCGTAAGATAACGACTGTTCATTACGTTTGCTATCCCTGAGCATAGACCAAATATATTGCCATGCCCCCTGGTTCTGTGGCTCTTCCTGGCACCAGACTACTTCCTCTGCATTCGTATACCGATCAAGCTCTGCGCAAAAATCCGTGGTCGGAAATGGGTAAAGCTGTTCTATACGAATAAGTGCGACATCTTCTATCTCCCGTTTACGCCTGGCATCCAGAAGATCAAAAAATACCTTACCGCTACAGACCACCACACGATTAATATCTTTTGGCTCGACATCATCTGGATCCGTTATCACCGTCCTGAAACCACCTTTACTAAGGTCCGATAACTTTGAAGTTGACAGCTTATGACGCAACAAGCTTTTTGGCGTCATGACAATCAATGGTGTCCGCATTCTACGCATCATTTGCCGGCGTAACAGGTGAAACATTTGCGCCGGTTCACTCGGCATACAAACTTGTACATTATCATCCGCGCACAACTGTAAATAACGTTCTAGCCGTGCAGAAGAATGTTCCGGACCCTGACCATCAAAACCATGTGGTAAAAACATGACGAGCCCGCTGAGTCTGCCCCATTTGGAAAACCCTGACGTGATAAACTGATCTATAACCACCTGCGCCCCATTAGCAAAATCACCGAACTGGGCCTCCCAGATTACCAATGTGTAAGGCGCCGTAGTGCTGTAACCGTATTCAAACCCAAGCACGGCCTCTTCTGACAATAGAGAATCAATAACAACAAAATCAGCCTGGTCCTTACCAAGGTGCTGCAACGGCGTGTAACTACTACCATCCTGCTGATCATGAATAATTGCCTGGCGATGAAAGAATGTTCCTCGACCGCTATCCTGTCCTGACAATCGAATTGGACAACCTTCCTCGACAAGGCTTGCATAAGCAACAGTCTCCGCAAAACCCCAATCCATAAACGATTCACCAAGAGCCATTTTTCGCCGATCTTCCAGGATTCGGCTTACTGAAGGATGTATGGATAAACTTTCAGGTAACGTATAAAGGCGCTTTACAACATCCTGTATATAAGACTGAGATAAACTAGTGTCCACTTCTTCATCCCAACGAGCCTCATTGTAGGGAGTCCAGTCTACCCAATAGGGTTTATCGTAATATTTGTTAATAATATTGGGTGCTACCGTTTCACCCTTATCAAGCGCATCACTATATTTTGTGTTGATTTCATCGACCTGCTCCGCGCTAATCAAACCATCTTCCATCAACCGATCCGCATACAGCTGTGCAAGCCGCGCATGCTGCCGAATATTGTTATACATCATGGGCTGTGTTGCTGCAGGTTCATCGGCTTCGCTATGTCCATGGCGACGATAGCAAACAAGGTCTACAACCACATCCTTTCGGTAAACCATACGGAAGTCCATGGCCATTTTCATTACCCGCGAAACAGCTTCAGGATCATCTCCATTCACATGGAAAATGGGCGCCTGAATCATACGTGCCACTTCAGTGCAGTAAGTCGTAGAACGAGAGTCCAGCGGATTGCTGGTAGTAAAACCTATCTGGTTATTAATAATAATATGCACGGTACCGCCGATATTAAAACCACGCGCTTGCGACATGTTGAAGTTTTCCATCACCACACCCTGACCGGAAAATGCTGCATCACCATGAATTAAGACAGGCAAAACTGTTGCGCCGGTTATATCTTTACGACGGTGTTGGCGAGCGCGTACCGAACCGCCTACTACGGGGCTGACGATTTCCAGATGTGATGGATTGAACAATAGAGCAAGATGCACAATTCCGCCCGGTGTTTGAATATCTGATGAAA
>JAUWVK010000013.1 GCA_030617485.1 Gammaproteobacteria bacterium | reverse complement strand
CTTGCCGATAGTCATAACCATAAGCCCAGCCAATGGAATAAAGCGTTTCACCACGTTTCACCACATGATGAATATGCCCACCACAAGCATTAAGGAAAACTAACGAAAACAACAATACTACTAGCGCACGCATCCAGTTATCTGTCTGAGTATTGTGCAAGCACATCATTTAACCTGTCACTTAATTTGAGAGTAAATAATGATAGCGACAACCAAAGCAACAACAATCCATCCCAGAATATCAACATAACGACGCAGGTTTTTTTCCATACCCTCGCCACCCCACACCATTAACCCTGCCACCAGAAAAAAACGCGCGCTTCTGCCAACAAAAGATGCCAGCACAAAGGGTAGGAAAGCCATGGATATTACGCCAGCGGCGATGGTAAAGACCTTATAAGGAATAGGTGAAAATCCGGCAATCAAAATAGCCCACACACCCCACTGCTCAAAAAACGTAACCGCCTGTTGGTATTTGTCACCATAGCCAGCGCTTTCTATCCATGGACTGATCACTTCAAATGCGAAACTACCAATCATATAACCGGCCACCCCACCTACCACCGAGGCAATTGATGTTAACGCGGCGTACCGCCAGGCCTTGCGGGTGTTTGCCAACGCCATAGGCGCCAGCATGACGTCGGGAGGAATAGGGAAAAATGAAGACTCAGCAAAACTCAGCCCCACCAGATACCATTGCGCATGGCGGTGTGCTGCCCACAACATGACTCGCTCATACAGTTTGGAAAATATTTTCATCGATACAACACCATTACTACACAAATTTCCTAACTTAGGACAACTATTCCGTTCCACCCAGCATGGGCACGAACACCACCTGATCCAGCACCTGCTGTTCATAACCATCGGGCGTTTTGGTCAGCAACATTAATTGTTGCGTGCTGCGGGAACCTACCGGCATCACCAAACGCCCACCCATGGCCAGTTGTTCCAGCAAGGCATCTGGTATTTGCTCTGGAGCGGCAGTGGCAATAATGGCATCAAAAGGCGCGAACTCTGGCCAACCCCAACTGCCATCACTGTATTTAAGACGCACATTACGTAATTGCAGTTCAGTTAACCGGCTCCGCGCCTGATCCAGTAAAGGCCGAATACGCTCGACCGAATAAACCTCGCCAGCCAGAGGTGCCATAATTGCTGCCTGATACCCAGAACCGGTACCTATTTCCAGTACGCGGTCCAGCGGCCCGCTTTCCAGCAATGCCGTGGTCATTCTCGCCACCACGTAAGGCTGGGAAATGGTTTGACCATAACCAATGGGTAAGGCGGTATCTTCATAGGAGCGGCTGGCCAGCGCCTCGTCCACAAATATGTGCCGGGGGGTATTACGAATAACGTCCAGCACTTGCTGATTGCTAATACCCTCATCCCGCAGACGGGATACCAGCCTGTCGCGCGTACGTTGGGAAGTCATGCCGATACCTTGATGACCGCCTGTGCTCACATTCCCCCCACCCAGCTGGCAACCTGTTCCATGGCCGTATAACGGGTTAAATCCACATTCAGTGGCGTGATCGATATGCGATTATGGCGCACGGCATGGAAATCCGTGCCTGGCCCGGCATCCTGTTCCGCACCCACCGGCCCTACCCAGTAAATATCTTTACCACGCGGATCCTGCATTTTGACTACCGGCTCTGATTTATGACGCCGACCCAGGCGCGTAGCTTCAACACCTTCTATCTTATCCCAGGCAATATCCGGCACATTGACGTTCAAAATGGTATCCGCCGGCAATGGCTCATGTTGCAAACGCTCCAGCAGAGAGACTGCAAATCGGGCTGCGGTGTCAAAATGCTCAAAGCGCTCTCCTCCCAAAGAAATGGCAATGGCTGGCAGACCCAGGAATCGACCCTCCATAGCCGCGGCGACAGTACCGGAGTACAGCACATCGTCACCCATATTAAAGCCCGCATTAATGCCAGAGAAAACCATGTCGGGCTCCTGCTCTAGCAGGCCAGTAATGGCAAGGTGTACGCAGTCTGTGGGAGTACCGTCGACAAAGGTATAGCCGTTGTCTGCCACATGGGCACGAATAGGGTTTTCCAGAGTCAGAGAGTTGCTGGCACCACTGCGGTTACGGTCCGGGGCAACGACAGTGACCTCGGCCTTCTCAGAAAGGGCTTTTTCCAGACAAATCAGCCCCGGTGCCTGGTAACCATCATCATTGCTCAGCAAGATTCTCATTGTTCGCTAGTATATAGTTCCTGAACCCATGGCCAAAGATAAACCACCCGAAAATGACACTGATTTATTCCATGACATGATGGCGGGCGTGAAACCGTTAAACGTGGAAGAACGCATTCAACCCGAAAAACCCAATATTTCACCTCATCGGCGCACACAAACACCAGAAGAACAGATTGACTCAGATTTTGTTGAGTTTGCTCATGCCCTAGACGTAACACCAGAAGAATCGCTTTTTTTCGCCCGCCCGGGTCTCCAGCATAGACTTTTAAAACAACTAAAACGTGGCGATATCCCGGTAGAAGCCAGCCTGGATTTACACGGTCAGTTTATTGAAGAAGCAGGAAAATCACTTACACTTTTTCTTGATGAGGCACAGTCGGTTGGCTGTCGCTGTGTCATCGTGATTCACGGCAAAGGTACACGTTCCGCGGCAGGAAGACCGGTACTAAAGACACAGGTTAATCACTGGTTACAGGAAAGCCCGGCAGTGCTTGCATTTAGTTCCACCCAACCGAAACATGGCGGCACCGGTTCGGTGTACGTTTTACTAAAGAAGCTATCGTAAAAACTAAATCGTACTCATGAAATTAACGTGGGATTGCTACCGACCTGTAGAAACAATTTCCCGCAACAGGGCTGTCGCATACGCACCCGCTGGCAACGTAAACGTTAATCGCAAATCAGGCGTCCTCTTTTCTGGGGAACTTTCCTTACCGGCTTCCTGCTCCAACTCGTCCAACCATGTCCATTCCAGGTCGTTAACCAACAAACGTAACGCTCGCCGCTCCTGCTTTAAGCCCGCCTTTTCCAGCCCTTCACAAAACAGAGAGTGGGAAGCCATCACTGTTTTCTCTAATTCGCCCGCTTCGCCATGAGCGGAACATTCACCTCTTCCCCATAGCGGCCCACTGGGATGGATATCATAATTATCCAGCCGTTGCGTAATTTCTTCATCCACTTCATCGCAAACAAAATAACTCCGACTACCTGCAAGTGATATAGCTTCGCCTGGTAATATTGTATTCCAGTTATTGTTACGCACCCGCTCCGCAAGTACTTCATTAAACAAAAATGAACGGGCTGAGGAAAGATACAATCCCCGCAAAAACCGATCCTTGATTCGTTTACCTTTAAACATGGTTTGCGCTGAGACAAGATTACCGCCATCACGACCAAAACGTTGCTCACCAAAATAGTTGGGCACACCCTGCTGCTGTATCCGACTTAATCGTTTTTCAATTTCATCTTGCGCACCCTGAATGTCGCGAATCACAATTTCAAAATGATTACCCTGTAAAGCACCACGCTGGAGTTTACGGATATGGCGAGATTGTTCCAGGATTTTCAGGTCGTCCTCTTCTAAGGACGACCAGTCAGGATCCGCCTTGCCTGGCAACCAGACACTAAACCATTGACTGGTAACGGCAATACGATCCTTGAGTCCGCAATAAGAAACATCGCGCGCACGAATACCTGCGTGGCGCGCAAGCTGCCGGGCGATTTGATCTGTATTACGATTACGTTTACGAATATGCAACAGCGAATGTTCGCCTTCGCCAGAGGGAGAAAAACCCAGGTCCTCATCAACTCGGAAATCTTCCGGGCAGGATCGAATCCGAGCTGCATCAGGCTCAACTTCATTATTATTAATAGAACGCGGCCAGTCAGGCAAACCCGCCGTGGGTTTTACAGAGAGAGTCAAGCAGCAGGGACCAACAAAGCAACCGCATGGGTTTCAATACCCTCACCGCGACCAGTGAAACCCATGCCTTCTGTTGTAGTTGCCTTAATGCCAACGCAGCCCACATCCACACCCAAATCGGCCGCCAGATTTTTGCACATTGCGGGGATATGCGACGCCATCTTCGGCGCTTGTGCAACAATGGTGATATCAACATTCCCAACAGTCCATTTGTTTTTTGCCAACAAATCAATCACACGACGCAAAAG
The DNA here is from genome assembly GCA_030617485.1 of Gammaproteobacteria bacterium. The sequence goes on along the minus strand of JAUWVK010000013.1, from coordinate 13,928 downwards.
AATACGACTATCAATGTTGACGAACTCACTGCTGGTATCAGGAAAGTGCTGACCAATATCGCCCAGCGCTGCCGCACCAAGCAAGGCGTCACATAGAGCATGAACCGCAACATCACCATCAGAGTGGGCAATAAATCCATGCTCGAAGGGAATTTCTACCCCACCAAGCATGATATGTTTTCCCTCGCCAAACCGATGAGCGTCGTAACCGTGTCCAATTCGCATATGATTACCTTTACATTAATCCTTATTATTTTTTCTGACTCTTAGTCAAGAGAGCATTTTTCGTTTAAATAAATCCGTTTTCCGACTCACTAAACGATCAAGAAACAACAGTCCATCAAGATGATCAACTTCATGTTGCACCGCTCGCGCCTCAAAACCCTCGCACTGATATTCGTGTTGTTCTCCAAACTCATCAAATGCCGAAAGCGTTATTTTTTCAGCACGAATCACATTACCAGTGAAATCAGGCACCGACATACAGCCTTCTCGCCCCATAACCAACCCGTCCCACTCGGTAAGCTCTGGATTAATTAACACCAAACGACCGTGATTACTGCTAGCTTTCGGCAACTTTTTCATACCAGATAGATCAATAATCACAATGCGATCAAAGCGCCCCACTTGCGGCGACGCGATACCAATCCCACCCGGACCTGCGCGCATCGTTAAATCCAGATCATTAACAAATCTCAGCAACGCATCATCAAATTTTTCAACTACAATCGAGTCCTGCTTAAGACGATCATCCGGATACTGAATAATTTCCAACACAGCCTCAGAGCTCTAACCAATCAACGTATCAATATAGGATAGTTGAGTGTCAACGCCTTCTTTTTTAATAATCGCCAACGCAGACTTCAAGGCTTCAATGCCTTCTTTCGCCTGACCTTCAATGTGCATAATATAAATAGGCTCGGCTTCGGTACCACCCACGCCGGAAGTAAGATCAAGTATGTCCAACCCCGCCTCGGATAGCGCACCAGTTGCATGCGCAACGATACCTGCTCGGTCCGCACCATAAACTGTGATGCGCACATCAGGTTCATGATGATGATGCAACCCGCCTTCGATCTTATCAATATGTAATTGTAGGCCAAACGACTCAGCCTCACCCTGAATTAGATTTTGCAATGACTTAACAGTTCCCTCGTGCTGCACCATCATCATAATGGTGAAACTCGTACCTAAACGCATCATGGAGGTCTCGCCAAGGTCACAGCCTCCCTCGTACAGGGCATGAGTAACATGGGCCACAATACCTGGCCGGTCTTTTCCAACCAGCGTTAACATGTACCAGTGTTTATTCATGATTCCCTCGATGACTTTGATAACAATACTTTACAGAAAAATGGTTCATAAAAAGACGGTCACTCAATGAAGCGTCGAATGTGTCAGATAAATGACCGCAACCCCGGAAGCAATTAATAACATTTGCTGCACCGTAGCACTTGCCTCTGTGCGTTTATGCAAACCGGGAATAAGATCGGCCACTGCGATATAGATAAAACTCGATGCTGCCACAGCCAATACATACGGTAATATTTCTTCCATGCCTGCCAGCCACCAGTAAGCCAACAAGGCACCAACAATGGTGGCCAGACTCGACAACACATTATATAAAAGTGCCTTGGCGCGCGTGAAACCACTGTGCAGTAACACAACAAAATCGCCGACTTCCTGTGGAATTTCATGGGCAGCAATGGCTAACGCGGTCACGATGCCGAGATGAATATCAGTTAAGAATGCTGCGGCAATCAATATGCCATCCACAAAGTTGTGCATGCCATCGCCCACCAGCACCGTGATACCCGCGGCCTTGCTGTCCCCATCATGGTCGTGAGACTGATCAGCCCCATGAGCCTCACAATGATCAGAATGGCAATGACGCCACAACACCAGTTTTTCCAGCAGGAAAAAACTTAACAGTCCCAACAACACCGCCAGAAATATACTGTGAAAATCTTCAACACCTGACCCCATCAACGCATGAGGTAACAGGCCCAGAAAAGCGGCGCCCAGCAGGGAGCCAATAGCAAAGCTCACCAGATGTGGTACCAGCCGCGAACGCACGGTGGCCGGCAACAATAGGAATGTGGATGCCACCATCACACTGAGCACACCGCCCAGCAGACTAAAAATGATGATCCAGGTTAATAAACTCATAATATTTCAATCCAAAAGATCAGGCATCGCAGTTTAGAAGGGGAAGACTAAAGGGTAAAGAAAAAAGCCAAAGTGAATCATTGCGCACTTTTCACTGATTTCTGCTCTTTTATTTTCCCTCTGGCTCTTCCAACCATATCAAACTTGCCATACGCCCGGTTTTGCCATCACGGCGAAAGGAGTAAAAACGTTCTCGGTCTTCAAAAGTACAAAAATCACCGCCGTATACAGATGTCACACCTACATTTTTCAGTCGAATGCGGGCCAGCTGATAGAGATCAGCTAGCCAACGCCTCTTGTTGTCAGAATCTGCCGGCCTGTTAGAAAGCACGAAAGCGTCAGCAGCTTCGGGGTTCTGTTCAACACCTGTCCCAACAAAGGCCTGATAGACCTCTTCCCCCACTTCAAAGGACTGCGGCCCAATGGCAGGACCTAACCAGGCCAGAATTTCGTCACCGGGCACACCCATGGCCTCGACCGTTGACTCCAGTACGCCAGCCGCCAGACCACGCCAGCCAGCATGGGCAGCGGCCACCCGAGTCCCTGCCCGATCACAAAACAATACCGGTAAACAATCTGCCGTTAGCACTGCGCATACGCAAGCCAACTCCTCGGTCATACTGGCATCTGCTTCTGGCAGACCAATGCTGCCACTGTCCAGTTTAACTACTGAGGTACCGTGCACCTGACTTAACCAATGGGGCTTCTCCGTCAACAAAAGAGCCTCTTCCAAACGTTGCCGATTGGTTGCGACTGATACCGCCTCGTCTCCCACATGACCCGCCATATTGAGGCTAGCAAATGGCTCCAGGCTTACCCCCCCGGAACGAGTCGTGGTAGCTGCATGCACATGAGCTGGCGCTGGCCATTGAGGGGTAATGAGATCCAGGCTCATTTTGCTTTTTTCGCCACCCTTATTGCCACATTTGTTACCACGTTTGTTGCTACTCTCATCGCTCACTCGAGTTACTTATTCGCCCTGGCATCCTGTCGACAGGCTTCAATCAGTTTTGCCATGTCCTCCGGTAAGGGCACCTGCCACTCCACCGACTCTCCCGTTTTAGGATGTACAAAGCCCAGTCGCGCCGCATGCAAAGCTTGCCGTCTGAATCCCCGCAAAGCCGCATCCAGCTCTGGGGTAACTTTAGGGGGGATCCGCAACCGTCCGCCATAAACCGAATCTCCTACCAGAGGGTAATTGATATAGGCCATATGCACCCTGATTTGGTGGGTGCGACCCGTCTCAAGCTTGACCTTAACGTACGTGTGGGCGCAAAATTTCTCCAGCACCCGATAATGAGTAATTGCCTCTTTGGCATTCCGGGCTTCCCGACCAATATACTCACTATCCGCCTCTCCATTAAGAATCACTCTATTTTCAACTACTGCCTGTCGGGTACGGTTCACCGGGTGCCGACCAATGGGTGCATCAACGGTACCGCCAGCCGTCATTACACCCTGAGACAGAGCCCAGTATTCACGTTCAACAGTTCGCGCCTGCAATTGTTCAGCCAGTGATTTTTGCGCAACAAGGGTTCTGGCGATCATCAACAAGCCACTAGTTTCCTTGTCGATACGATGCACAATGCCCGCTCGCGGTACGGATTCCAGCTCCGGGGCATAATGCAGCAAGGCATTACTGAGGGTACCATCCATATTGCCCGCACCGGGGTGTACCACAACGCCGGCGGGTTTATTAATGACAATCACTGCCTCGTCTTCATAGACGATATCCAGCGGTAGTTTTTGTGGCCGCCAGCTGGTTTCTTCTTCCAGCACAACGGATAACTCCACTTGCTCACCGCCACGAATCTGATCTTTTGGGCGCAGCTGGGAACCATCCACCGTCACATGGCCATCTTTGATCCAGCGCTGCAAGCGAGCGCGAGAGTAGTCCGGAAACATAGCCGCCAACGCCTGATCCAGGCGTTTTCCGCCTAGCTCATCAGGGATCACCTGTGATAAATGCTCAGTATTAGTCATGTAATTTGTTATTCTCTCTCGTCCAAATCATCTAAGCCCTTTATAATTAGGCCCAACATATTAGACCCGTTATAATAGCGCTCTTTTACAGTAAAGGCTGGGGTTGCACTGGATAACTTCACCATAATTTATTTACCCACAAGACACACATAGAACTCAATAAACAATGCGCCGCTCACCACCCTTCTTACCATTTAGGAAAACACTCACTTTGAAGCTGAACCTGCTTGTATTTGGGTGCGCCCTGTTTGGCCTGGGATTATCAGGCTGTTCAACTTCTCCTGATGACCAGGACGAAACCAAAAATTGGTCTGCTGAAAAACTGCACAAAGAAGGCAACAGTGCACTGGAAGCCGCTGATTATGAAGAAGCTATAGAAATGTTTGAAACCCTGGAAGCCAGATACCCATTTGGGACATTTGCGGAACAGGCGCAGCTTAATACTGCCTATGCTTATTATAAATTCGAAGAACCCGACTCTGCAATTTCGGCTGCAGATCGTTTTATAAAGTTACACCCGCGACATTCTAATGTGGATTATGCGTACTATTTACGGGGTCTAGCCAGCGCTAGCAAAAAAGACAACGCATTGGACTCCATGCTTCCGCAAGATCCCAGTCTTCGTGACCCAGCATCGACCCAAAAAGCCTATGATTATTTTGCAGAACTGGTGAAAAAGTTTCCCAACAGTCGCTATGCACCGGATGCTTCAAAACGCATGGGGCACTTACTCAATTCCGTAGCAATTCACGAAATCCATGTGGCTAATTATTATGTCGACCGGGGTGCCTGCGTCGCCGCAGTAAATAGAGCAAAACATGTTGTGGAAAATTTCCCACAAACACCCGCCTCAAGACAGGCCTTAACAATTATGGTGGACTGTTATACGAAACTGGGGTTGACTGCGCTGGCAAATGACGCGCAACGAGTTCAACAACTCAACCCAATTCTCGATTCAAAATCTGACTCTTCATCAGCAGGACAAGAATCAAACCCTGACAGCTGATTTCAGTCATCGCTTCTTTCTACACTTCAATTGTACCTACCACTTCAGGATACTAATCTAAAGCACTAACCCTGAAGGACTCTTTATAGTAGCCCCTTGAAGGGTATAAGCACATTTACGAAATACATTTTTCATAATGCAAAAAAACCGTTCTTAAAACACAAGTCTAATGTGCTACTTCTTCATGAACTAAACGGCATCTCCATCCTGTTCGCCGGTACGAATGCGAACAGTTTTCTCTATACTGCTAACAAATATTTTACCATCACCGATTTTACCGGTACGTGCCGCATTACAAATTGCCTCAACACAGCTTTCAGCTCGATCTTCTGCGACCACCAACTCAATTTTTACTTTCGGCAAAAAATCCACTACATATTCAGCACCACGATAAAGTTCAGTGTGCCCTTTTTGACGACCGAAACCCTTTACCTCGATAACCGTCATACCAGTTACATCCAGCTCCGACAGCGCTTCACGCACATCATCCAACTTAAAGGGTTTAATAATTGCTTCAATTTTTTTCATTCTTTTAACTCCCCATCATTCCACAGTAAGTTCAACTTTTATCATAACCCGACGTAATCGGATACCGCCTGTCTCTACCAAAAGCACGCTGAGAAATTCTAACTCCCGGCGCTGCCTGTCGGCGTTTGTATTCATTTTGGTTCACCAACCTGATTACCCGCCTTACGATATCCGCATCATACCCCGATGCAATAATATCGTCAGCACAACGATCCTGCTCAATATACATTTCGAGGATGGCATCCAGAACTTCATAAGGCGGTAAACTATCCGTATCCTGTTGGTTTTCAGCTAGCTCCGCGGAGGGAGGACGATCAATGACACGTTGGGGTATGACATGTGACAGACCGTTTCGGTGTTCTGCCAACCAATATACCAGCAACTTTGGCACATCCTTCAATACTGCAAAACCACCCGCCATATCACCATACAGGGTCGCATAACCCACTGACATTTCACTCTTATTACCTGTGGTGATGACCATCTTGTTCTTCTTGTTCGATATTGCCATTAGCAGAATGCCGCGACAACGGGCCTGAATATTCTCTTCTGTGGTATCCGGCTCAGTGCCAGCAAATTCGTCTTCAAGAACACCCAGGAATGATTTAAATGGGGCCTCTATGGGCAACACGTGATATTCCACCCCCATAAGCTCTGCCTGTTTTTGGGCATCCTCCACGCTCATATCCAGAGTATAGCGTGAAGGCATCATGACAGCTTCCACTCTCTCTGCGCCAATGGCGTCCACGGTAACTGCCAGACAAAGCGCAGAATCAATGCCTCCCGAAAGACCCAAAATGGCGCCCGGAAAATCATTTTTATTGATGTAGTCTCGTACTCCCAATACCAATGCATTGTAAATACTCTCGACCTCATCCAAATGAGGCGTAATAACTCCTGTTTGCGGACTAACAGAGCCATCATCGGAAACATCAAGATTGACGACGAAAAGGCCTTCTTCAAAGGCCGGTGCACGTTGGCAAACCACACCTTCCGCCGTAACCACCAATGACTCACCATCAAAAACCAGCTCATCCTGTCCGCCCACCAGATTTGTATAAATGATGGGCAAACCAGATTCTATAGCACGGCTTTTTAGCTGTACTTCACGCTCCCGTGTTTTTTGAATTCGATAGGGTGACGCATTCAGGTTGACTATAATACTCGCACCAGCCTGTTTAGACTTTTGAATATTTTCTGGAACCCATACGTCTTCACATATGGTAATGCCAACTGGAACACCACCGATATCCACCACACAAGGATCCGAGCCCTCGATAAAATAACGCTTCTCATCAAAGACCCCGTAATTTGGCAGCTCACATTTATTATATTCCGCAACACACTCGCCATCACGAAAAACTGCAGCCGTGTTAAATAAAGAGACAGAGGAAGTGTTATCTGCTTGTTTTACTGTTTGCTTAGGAAAACCAAGAATAATATCAATGCCGCTTACTTGGGCTTGTATATCACTCAAGGCCTGAGTGACGGCACGATGCAATCCAGGGCGCATTAATAAATCTTCAGGCGGATATCCTGTTAAGGTTAATTCAGGAAAAATGACCGCTTGAGCACCGTGCTCATCCCTGGCTTTTTTTGCCGCTTCAATAACCTTTAATGCATTACCGGATACATCACCCACCATAAAATCAAGCTGAGCAATAACAAAACGTAAATTCCGGGACAGCTGAGACATTAGAAATTTCCGACTTAATTATTAAAAAGACTAGTGGTTAAGAAGAAATGATAAAAATACTTGTTATCAATGATTAGCCGCTGAAGAATTCCAGCATGCGTGAACCCATTTCAGCAGGCGATCGTGCAACAGAAACTCCAGCGGCTTCTAATGCTGAAAATTTATGTTTGGCAGTACCTTTACCACCAGAAATAATAGCGCCCGCATGCCCCATACGCTTTCCTGGAGGAGCAGTAACCCCCGCGATGTATCCTACAACCGGTTTTTTAACATTTTTACTAATGTATTCCGCAGCCTCTTCTTCTGCTGTTCCACCGATTTCGCCCACCATGATAATGCCTTTGGTTTGACGATCTGCTTCAAACATTTTAAGGCAATCGATAAAATCAGTGCCCTGAATGGGATCGCCACCAATACCAACACAGGTACTTTGCCCTAGATCATTCAACGTGGTTTGATAAACAGCCTCATAAGTTAAGGTGCCTGATCGCGACACAATACCGATACAACCTTTTTTATGAATCACACCAGGCATAATACCAATTTTGCAGGCACCCGGAGTAATAACGCCCGGGCAATTTGGCCCGATAAGATGTACATCCATGTCCTTTAATGCTGATTTTACTTTCACCATATCCAGCACAGGAATTCCTTCGGTGATACAAACGATCACTTTTATTCCGGCATTGGCTGCTTCAAGAATCGAATCGGCGGCAAACACTGCAGGCACAAAAATCATACTGGCGTCAGCCCTGGTTTCTTTTACCGCATCTTTCACCGTATTAAATACAGGCCTGTCCAGATGTTGTTGGCCACCCTTTCCTGGCGTAACACCACCAACAAAATTAGTACCGTAGGCGATAGCCTGTTCGGAATGAAACGTGCCTTGCTTGCCAGTAAAGCCCTGGCAAATCACTCGCGTGTCTTTGTTAATTAAAATCGACATCTTTTACTTACCTACTGACTATCTAATTAATGTTAGCCTTGTTGGCGTTAGTCTTACTGAATCTAGTCTTGCTTATTTACCCGAAGCAGCCTTTACAACTTTTACCGCCGCATCAGCCAAATCACCTGCTGTGATAATAGCCAGGCCACTTTGATCCAGACAATCGCGGCCCATTTGAGCATTAGTACCTTCCAGCCGCACCACAACGGGTACCACAAGATTTATCTCACGAATTGCCTGAATAATGCCCTCCGCGATGAGATCACAACGCACAATGCCACCAAAAATATTAACCAGAATTGCTTTAACTTTTTCATCGGCAACAATTAACTTTAGTGCCTCAGCCACCCTTTCGGCCGTGGTGCCACCGCCTACATCAAGAAAATTGGCAGGCTCGCCGCCATGCAATTTAATCAGATCCATGGTCGCCATTGCCAGACCAGCGCCATTAACCATACAGCCGATATTTCCATCGAGGGTGACATAGTTAAGATCGAACTGCTGAGCCTTATGCTCAGTGGGATCTTCCTGCATAGGGTCACGCAACTCTTCCAAATCTTTATGCCGAAACAGAGCACTATCATCCAGATTAATTTTGGCGTCCAATGCCATTAATGCCCCTTGCTTAGTGACTACCAGGGGATTAATTTCGACCAGACTCAGATCTTTTTCCATAAAAAGCCGGTATAAACCCATCATAATCATGGTTAAATCCTTGACCTGCCCGCCTGACAATTTCAGACCAAAGGCAAGCTCGCGACACTGGTAAGACTGTAGACCAACAACGGGATCAACCGCCACTTGCAGTATTTTTTCCGGATTTTCAGCAGCCACTTTTTCAATATCCATACCGCCCATACTGGATGCCATGAAAGTCAGCTGACCCTTGCTACGGTTTATCAGCGCACCCAGATACAGTTCCCGGTCGATATCACAGGGCTGCTCAACCAGTAATTTATCCACAGGCAAACCAGCAGGGCCCGTTTGGGGCGTCACAAGATTCATGCCCAGGAGCTCGCGAGCTGCGCCCTCCAGCTCGGAAGGCTCTTCCACCATTATCACGCCACCACCTTTACCCCTGCCACCGGAGTGAATCTGGGCTTTTACTACCCAACCCTTCTCATCAGCGGGCAGCCTTGCCACCTCTCTCGCTTCTGCCACAGAGGTTACAATATGGCCCGGTGGTACAGGAATCCCGTAATCTGCGAACAATCTTTTGGCCTGAAATTCGTGCAGGTTCATCTCTAATATCTCACTATGACTATGCGCCGGAAGTGTGACACAAAACGATAACCACTCACACCCTCCATGGTACGGTAAAAATACAGGCAAAATTCTCTATATAATGACACCAAACTACTTGCATCCAACCCCTATATAATGAAAATAGTCATTAACTTCAGGGTCTAGATCCAGAGGAAACAACCAGGGGTGTTATGAAAACAATCGTCAAAACAGCAGCAAACCTTATGGGATGCTCTGCTCAACAAATAAGGCTATGGCTTTTTGTCATTATATTGTCATCTTTCGTGCTGCCTGTAGCTTCAGCTATAGAGGACCAGACATCACCTGCTGAGCCCAAGCTAACACCTGAAGAAATGCTGTATGAAGAAGCCATGGAGGCAGCTCGTTTACAGGATTTCCTGGAAGCATTAACAATCTGGCGCAAGCTAGCGAAAAGCGGGAATAAGCAGGCCCAGTATCGCCTTGGCGCTATGTACCGCCGCGGCCTTGGTGTCAAACAGGACTACAAGTTGGCCGTTAAATGGTTTGAAAAAGCAGCGAATAAAGGGTACCCCCGAGCACAATACAATCTGGGCATCATGTACCAAAAGGGACTGGGGGTAGATAAAAACCCCGCAGTTGCCGAAAAATGGTTCAAACGAGCTAGCGCAAAAGGTTTTGATCCTGCATCCAGCAAACTGAAGGGAATGCTTGGTAGCAGTTTAACCAATATTGATATCGACACCATCACTGGCAGCGCTCGAAAACAACCTCTGGATATCAATGAAATTATGACCTGGGCAGCTCGGGAAGGTTATGCCAATGGGCTACACGACATCATCAAACGGGGAGCCGATGTCAACTACACTGACAAATATGGCCGCACAGCACTAATGGCCGCGGCTCAACGAGGCAAAGATAAAAGTGTAAAAGTATTACTTTCTCTTGGCGCTAAACCTAATAAAAAAGACAAATCAGGACTGTTTGCACTCTACGATGCCGCCGCTGCAAATAAACCAAAAACTGTAAAAGCACTTCTTGCTGGTGGCGCAAACCCCAACATGGTCACCCCATTAAAACACACAGCTTTAATGGTTGCCGCATCAAAAGACCATGCAAAAATTATCAACATCCTGGCAACACATAAAGCAAATATTGATTTACGTCAAAACGGTGGGCGCACCGCTTTGCATATTGCTGCCGCATTTAACAACACCAAATCGATAACAGCATTACTCAAACATAAAGCTAAAAATAATCTTGTGGATGAAGCAGGCGCATCACCACTCATGCTTGCCGTAGAAAAATCAAGCGCTGAAGCTATAAAGTTCTTAATGAGCCAGGGAAAAACATCCAGTCTTACAAACTCCCATGGTGATACAGCATTAACTTACGCTGCCAGAAATAAATATAACGCTAGCTTGAAAGCCTTACTAAAAGCAGGAGCAAACCCAAACCTTAAAAACAAACACAATCGGTCAGCATTATTAATTTCTGCAGAGATTGGCGACAAAAAAAGTGTATCAACATTACTTCAGTACCGCGCAAGCACTGAAACCCGGGGGAATGATGGTGACACACCTTTAATAGTGAGTGCTCGCAACAATCATATTGGCGTTGTTAAAATCCTACTGTCCAATGGCGCCAAACCAGACACAGCCAACAAGGACTCATGGACGCCGTTAATGTATGCCGCATCACGCGACAACCTACCGATGTTAAAATTACTCCTTAAGCTAGGCGCACATCCTGACAGCAAAAACCGCATGGGCTGGACCCCTCTAATGATGGCGACGCAATCAGGTAATGCGTTAGCTGTTTCTATACTTATTCGCAATGGGGCTAACGTTAATGAAAGGTCGAGCGACCGGCGTTCGGCGCTATTCATAGCCAGAGAAAATAAAAAAACCAGGGTGATCGAAGTGTTGAAAAAGGCTGGCGCAAGAAAACTGCAGAATTCCATACCCTCTGGGAAAAGAGAGAAAAGAAAAAATAAATCCTGACCTTCAACCGCAGGCGAATTCTCTAAATACAATCAGAAGTCTTTGCGCAGAAACACCGTGTAAACATACATCTAGAAGAAGTCATTAAAAAGTATAATTGTAAGCAACTCTGCCGCGCGTTCTCACTTCATTCGGCGCATCTTCATTTTTAACAAAATCGAAACCTATTTCAGAGTCAAAGCTCCATGCCCTACTCAAACGGTAGTTCAATTTAATCAAAGGTGAAATTGTCGAGCGCTGACCAAAACTAGCTGATTCACGATTGGAGACGTTCAGACGAAACCCTGATCGCCATTCTTTATTTATCGGCACCCGAGCGTTTACAAAAACTGAATTATCAGTATACCGCGAAAACTCTGACCTACGAAAACCGAGAACATATAAATCACGTTCAACAAATGTATTGCTGGAAATCCATTGCAATGAATATATATACTGGCTGCCAGTAGCCTCAACCGGAAAAATGGTGGGGTCAACAGCAGGAACAGCTACCTGTTCTATCGGATCAATGCCACCTGGAGAACCTGATGACTGAAGGATGGTTAAATCTACATTGAATTGTTGGTCTTTATTTATCTGGTATGAATTACCAATGGTCAACGTGTCATTTGTTCGGGTTCTCTCTTTAGCAATACTTTGTATTTCACTTTCAGGAATATAATCTAAAAGCTCATCGATTGTTGTTACGCTCATACCCTCAAGAGCACGGCTAGTCATATACAGCTGACGTCGATTAAAAGAAAAATTAAGTTTATTAGCCTTTGAATAACTCCAACCCACACGAAGATTGAGAAGACTCACATCACTATAAAATAAATCGTAGTCGATCAGGCCAAATATACTTAAGCCCTTTTTCGCATAACGAACGTCTCCACCAATTGCCCGCCTGTCTAGTATCCCGTCAACTTCTTGCTGTACGTAGAAAATATTATTACTGAATTTTTTATCTTCAGATGTAACATCAAATTTTACACCGTAAAATGATTTTTCATAAATATCGATATCAGAAAAAGTGCGTATAAGTGGCTTACCCGCCATCACACTCACCAACCAACGTGGCGTAACGCGATATCCTGCTATAGCACCGTCAAAGGTACCGAAAACGCCGCCATTTCGGCTCGACTGACGGCCAACCTTACCAACGATTTTATAAACATGATCATCTATATCTAGATACATGCGCCTAATATCAGAATCATCCCTATCATCATCTTCTCTGCCTGTTGTCCCCGCCAGGAAATCACGGGAGTGACTGGCATTAAACACACCAAAAACCGTACGGTCTTCACTTCGATATCGGCTTTTTATAGAAAAATTGCTGGATAACAATCGCTGTTGTAGCTCTTGCTCAATTTCTTCCGCCAGGCCTTCCAGCTCTCTATCAACATAATATTCACTATACGCCTGTGTAAACCGGCCAAAGGTCATAATTTTGTTTCGGCGTTTTGCTCGCTTAGAGCGCCTGAGCTTACGTTTTAGTTTTGGTCGAACGGCACGTAAAGCTGTTAGCCGTTGCTGCACACGGGTTGCGCCATCACCCTCAGGGAAATTTTTAAGGTATTTCCTATATTCATATTTTGCTCTCGGAATCTGACTGTCACGCTCTAACGCAAGACCTAACAATTCGTTAGCTTCCTGAAAATGCTCATGATTTTTCTTGCGAATGATTTTCCGCAGCAGGTCTATCGCGCCCTTATTGTTGCCGAACGTTATCGATTGTCGCGCCTTGGCCATCATCAAATCAACCGGCTTGCCTGTTTTACCTTTTAAATCAATCTTATCGTCAGGTTTTTCGTCATCCTTCTCATCATCATAAACAATGACTGCCACACTCCTACGATTTGGACCCGACCTAACATCAAATCGCACAGGATGGGTAAAGCGTAAAGTAAGGTATGGGCCTCCGGGAACACCTTCCTCGTATGTCACATAAACAAGAACAGATTCTCCACTCTTACTGGTTAATAATTCACCGCCTTCACGCACCTCTTTATGGAGCACACGATCGGCCCCTTCTTCTTTATCAATACCAAGCTGAATCTGAACTATTTCTCCCACGTTGCGCGGGAAATGTTTTTTATATTCAAGCGGAAGACCAAAATTGATAGTAAACGTTGTAGCGTTACCGTCTGTCGTTATGCCTACCTCATCAAGAACAACCTGGGCCGCAAATACAGGTGAGACCGGCTGCATTACAGCCGCAAACAGTAGCAACAATAATTGTGGGGCTAACCTGGATCGGCGAGAATTCGCCCGTGAATCACAACCCTTGCAAACCATTAGAACGATTTTCCATTTTCCTGGGCACTTAATACCTGAGCGCATAAAAAAAGATTAGCGGAAACTTCCACTGCACTCGTGCTTTTTTCAAAC
>JAUWVK010000130.1 GCA_030617485.1 Gammaproteobacteria bacterium | reverse complement strand
AGCAGTGGAAGGCATTCTGGGTGATAAAGTCGTCGAGGGTGATGTGGTCATTATTCGCTACGAAGGCCCGAAAGGCGGGCCCGGCATGCAGGAGATGTTGTACCCCACCAGTTACATTAAATCGAAAGGTTTGGGTAAGGCCTGTGCTTTATTAACCGATGGGCGTTTCTCAGGTGGAACGTCGGGTTTATCTATTGGCCACGCTTCACCAGAAGCCGCTCAAGGTGGTGCCATTGGTTTGGTCGAAGAGGGTGACTCCATCGAGATCGATATCCCTAACCGGTCTATCCGTGTGGCAATTTCCGATGAGGCGTTAGAGGTTCGCCGTAAGGCAATGGAAGCCAAAGGCGGAAAAGCCTGGAAGCCAGTTAATCGTGAACGGGTGGTGACGGAAGCCTTACGTGCCTATGCAGCATTGACAACGTCAGCTTCAACGGGTGCTGTGCGGGATGTCAGTCAGGTAGAAAAGTAGTAGTAACTTGCTAGTCTGTTAAATGACAAAGCCCAGGACTGTTACCAGTCGTGGGCTTTATTTTTGCGCGTTGCAGTTTAGAAAAATAGCGTAGGCGTAAGTGACATTAGAACCCGGTTAAAGCGAACCCCAGCTGGATTTTTTGCGCGTTCTAAGTCTGGGGGCAATCAGCCCAATGATGATACCGATAATAATGACTCCGGCACCATTGAGAAACCATTCACGATCTGAGCTATCACGTAACATCTGGGTTTCCTGGCTTAGTAGAGTGTGTTCATTTTCCAGGTCCAGGAATTCTTTTTTCATGCGCTGGTTTTCATTTTCCAATTTTAGCGGCTTGGCTGCTACCCGGCGCAAGTGAGCCAGTTCATCGGCCTGTTTTTTGCTGGAACGAGTCAGACTTTTATGTTCTTTGCTAACGTTTGCCTCTTTGGAACCCAGTTTTTTCAGGTCGGTTTTTAGTCGGTCATTTTCGGCGCTGAGTTTTGCCAGTTTATTTTTTGCGGTAGCTAGTTGCAGCTTTGCTGTTGGTGTTGAGGTGATGTACTGGTTTAAAACCCAACCTTCAGTGCCATCGGGTCCTTTTGCGAAACTGTATTTTTCACCTGTTTCCAGGATTTCCAGTCTGGTATTGCTGGGCCAGTGCTTGATAATTTTGTGTTGGGTGCTCTGTCCGGATCGCATGGTGATAATCAGTTTGTCGACCACATACCGGGTTTCTGCGACAGCGCCGCTAACCACAGCCATTAAACACAGCGAAATGAGTATTTTTTTAGTATTGAGTCTGATCATAGGTAAATTGGCACCATGTAAAGCCATAGTGAAGCCATATCCTTGTGTTGGTTAGTTTTTCCTGATGGGCGCAGATCATACTCCATTGTGGCAAAAGCTCGAAACCCCTGTGAGAATTAGCAGCCTAAATCTGAGGGAAAAGCCTGATTTTCCTCAGTATTTACATAAAATTAGTCAAAAACTACTCATTTCAACGGTTTTGCTGATGGAATGGTTCCTTTATCGATAGTTTCCCGAGTGGAATTGACGTCATGAGCCTGATTGATATACTTTGAGGTCTATCCTTTTAGGGGGGTGGCGAAGTAGAAAGGGGGTGTTGTCGTACCTGTTTGTACTGCCCGTATACTAAGTGTCAAAAGACGGGGCAGTAAGGGAACGGCAAACACACGCACTTTGTCGCATATGGATTGAATCAAAATAAGTAGATAAAGGAATCGGTCGATGATAAAAAGAATCGGTATGTTCGCAGCGGTTGCTGCGATGATGATGTTTGTTGGGGGAGTGAGTGCTGAGACAACTATCGCAGGTGGAATGAGTTCCGGTGATGGTGATGCCAAGGCAGGAAAAACCAAATCAGAGTTATGTCAGGGTTGTCATGGTGCCAATGGCATCAGTATTGATCCCACCACATTCCCAAATTTAGCGGGACAATACGCGGGCTATATTTTCAAGCAAGTCCAGGATTTCCAGTTGGGTAATCGTCATGATGACACCATGAGCGCGATGGCAGCGACGGTAGTCAGTAAGCAGGATTTAAAGGATATCTCTGTTTATTTTGCCAGCCAGAAACAAATGAAAGCTTCGGGTGGAAGCAGTAAAACTGGTGCCAAATTATTCAAGTCAGGTAATAAGAAACTCGGAAACTACGGCGCCTGTGTTCGTTGTCATGGCAAGAACGGTAAGGGGAAAGGCAAAAATAATTCCCTGTTTCCGGTTATTGGTGGCCAACAAAAAGCGTATCTCATCAAGCAGCTTAAAGATTTCAAGGCTGGTAAACGAGCTAACGATCCTGCCGGCATGATGGCCATGGTGGCAAAAGGCCTGAGCG
This sequence comes from Gammaproteobacteria bacterium, assembly GCA_030617485.1. Next base: position 2,445 of record JAUWVK010000130.1, on the reverse strand, counting down.
ACAAGGAAATCAATGCAGTTTCAGAGTATGTTGCTGGTTTGTAAATTTTAAAGCTCGAATCTAAATGCAAAAAAGCCCACGGTTAGCAGTGGGCTTTTTTTATGTCGATAAAGTCACTGCAGTTTTATTCATCGCTAGGGTAGGCCACCACGTGATGACCGTCAGCCCGGAACCTGACCTGATCACCTATGTTGTAATCCTGATGACTGGGAAAGAGCGATAGCACCTGATTGCCCGATGGCAGTTTCAGCGTATATAGCACTTCTGCGCCTTTGAATGCCTTTTGGGTAATGTGACCTGTTAATGTGCCTTCCGGGTCGGGCACTATGTCATCGGGTCGTATCAATACTTCAACACTGGTTCCCTCAGACCATTTATAAGCTCTGTCACCACAAAGAAGTCCAAGTTCGGTATCAACTTTGTCTGTAGAAACCATGGTGCCTTTTAGAAAACTGCCCTGGCCGATGAAATCTGCTACAAAGCGGTTGCGAGGTTCATGGTACAAATTAAACGGTGTATCCCATTGCAGGATTTTGCCCTGGTCCATCACGCCTACCTGATCGCCAAGGGCAAAAGCTTCATCCTGGTGATGGGTGACCAGAATACCGGTGATGCCCTCGCTTTTGAGAATGTCTCTGACTTCAGCGCTGATTCTCTCGCGAGTATCTACATCAAGATTGGAAAAGGGTTCATCCAGCAGGATAGCTTCAGGTTGCGCAGCCAAAGCGCGAGCCAGAGCGATGCGTTGTTGCTGGCCACCAGACAGTTCGTGGGGGAAGCGAGCTTTGTATTCCGATAACCCCACCAGATCGAGCATGCGGTCGACGGTACGGCGGCGTTCAGCCGCAGCTGATTTGCGCAAGGCAAAACCGACGTTATCGCGCACATCCATATGAGGGAACAGGGCGTAATCCTGAAATACCATGCCGAGCTTTCGTTTTTCGGGTGCCAGTGAGTAACCCGGCCGGGTGATGGTTTTACCATCCATGCGGATTTCGCCCTTATAGATAGGCTCAAAACCGGCAATGGCTCTCAGGGCAGTGGTTTTGCCGCAGCCGCTGGGGCCAAGCAAGCAGACCAGGCTGCCGCGTTTGACGTGCATGGACAGGTCGCTGACCACGGTTTGGCCGCGGTAACGGCATTCGATATCCTGAATTTCCAGTAAGGCACTCATCTTGTTTGGGATGATACCAGAAAGCAGTCAAACCGAAGGTGTCTGACCTATTTTAGAAAAGAGAAGGTAAAAAATGGAAAGATGTAAGAGGTGAGACGGGACTTATTGGCTGTGCAAAAATTCCATCAGTGCTTTTTGTGAATGCAGACGGTTTTCTGCTTCGTCCCACACTACACTTTGTTGGCCATCAATGACCTCGGCAGCCACTTCCTCGCCACGGTGAGCGGGCAAACAATGCATGAACAGGGCGTCACTTTTTGCCAGTGCCATTAACTCCGATGTGACCTGATAATTTTCAAAGGCTTTCTCGCGTGCAACCTGTTCTTCTTCCTGACCCATGCTGGACCAGACATCGGTTACCACCAGATCAGCATTTGTGACAGCAGTTTGAGGTGATTCTGCCAGTGATGCATGAGCAGTGGCGCTAGCCAGAATATTTTCATCCGGAAGATAGCCTTCAGGCGCAGCAATACGCAACTGGAAATCAAATAACTTTGCTGCATTGATATAGGAATGACACATGTTGTTGCCATCGCCTATCCAGGCCACGGTTTTACCGCTGATATCACCACGATGTTCAAACCAGGTCTGCATGTCAGCAAGCAGCTGGCAGGGATGATACTGGTCGGTCAGCGCATTGATAACAGGCACCCGAGAGTGAGCGGCAAAACGTTGAATTTTTTCGTGCTCAAAGGTCCGGATCATGATCATGTCGACCATGCGCGACAATACTCGGGCCGAATCCTCAATGGGTTCACCACGACCCAGCTGGGTATCTCGTGGTGAAAGAAAAATAGCATGACCACCAAACTGTGCCATGCCGGTTTCAAAGGAAACGCGGGTACGGGTGGACGACTTTTCGAACACCATACCGAGCACTTTGTTCTTCATGGGTTCAAAAATTTTCCCATCTTTTTGTATCGCCTTCAATTCGATAGCGCGCTGAATCAAAGCACGTGATTCATCACGGCTTAAATCATTCAGGGTCAGAAAATGGCGAACGCTCATGGTGTTTTCCAGATGGTTATTGCAAGCAGTTATGCGGCAGCCAGAAACTGGCTGATGATGTCGCTGAGTTTTGTGATCAGTTGATCGGCTTCTGTGTCGCTCATGATCAGTGGAGGTAACAAGCGCACCACTTTTTCGGCGGTGACATTGATGAGTAAACCATTGTCGAGGGCAGTTTTAACCAGCTCGGCACAGGGGCGATCCAGTTCGATAGCCATTAGCATGCCCTGGCCACGGATTTCGGTGATGCCATCAACGTCTGC
>JAUWVK010000054.1 GCA_030617485.1 Gammaproteobacteria bacterium | reverse complement strand
ATCAGCAAGCTTCTGTAATATATCTCCGCTCGCAACACCCAGATAGTTGAGCACAAAGCCAGTTGCCAGAAAACCAACCAACGGCGGTAGATTGATAAATTTTGCCAGAAAACCCAGGAGAAACGCCAGGGTGATCCAGGTAACATCACCCAGCGCTATAGCAGCCAAATCAAAATCCATAGTCTTCTTGCCTGAGACAATTCAATAGTTAAGTTTAATCGTGATGAGATTAATATCCAACAACAACCGTAAATAATTATCTGCTTGCCAGGGAAATAGCCAGCTAAATTATTGAGTCTTTATATGTACACCTGTTTAACCAATTCGTAACTAACGATGCTGACCACACAGGCCAGCATCGCCATATCACAACCTTACCGCAACATATCGTGCCAAAAAACGATCGCCCCATAAGTGCATTACCAATCCCAGAACAATCAAACTGCTTCCAAACAAGATCTCAACAGAAATAATCTCATCATTAAGTGTTTGCCCAAGCATTAATGCGAGCACCGGGGTTAGCAATGTAATTAACGATACTCGATTCGCTTCCAATTTTTTCAACAAGAAAAAATACAACGTAAAACCCAGCGCAGAACCAAACACTCCAAGATACAACATCGCCATTCCTGCCTGCGCAGGAATTTCTTCCGGCACATGGCCGTCAAAAACCAACCATGTCAGCAAAAACAATGGCGTCACTATAAAAAGTCCGCCACTGGTCACCGTTAGTCCAGGTAAACCACTGCCGATACGTTTCACCCACACACCACTCAAACTGTGAAGGGTAACGGAAAACAAAATCGCAACGACACCCACCCATGCATCACCTTCTAACACGATGTCAGATGCAAAAATACTAGCCAGTCCGATAAAGCCCATGGTCATGCCAACCAATTTACCTGGGGTAAAACTTTTTTCTCCCAGAATGGCGGCAGCAATCAGCCCCGTAAACAAGGGATTTAATCCATACAACACAGCGATTAAACCGGAAGGCACAAACTGAGCTCCCCAATACACGCTGAGCATGGCACCGTAGATCGCAACACCTGCTGCAACATAAGTTCTGCGCGCGTCACGATGCCAGGGCAATCCTGGTTTCAGAATCTGCAGTAATACGGCACACACCAACGCACCCAGAACCATTCGTCCAGAAATACCGATCAAATAACCCCAACCTTCACTGCTCCACTGAATCGCTAATGGGGTGGTTGACCAGATCAACACGACTCCCAAAAACGCTGCCGGCACCGACATGACTGTTCTCCTCTCTCTAATTTATGCTGTACAAAAATAACTACCTAACAACTCTCGTTAACATACACACATCGCAAGTCGCTACGGGCGTCCTGCCCTCTCGCGACATAAGACCATCCCTGGCCAAAAAAAAAGGCCGCAGATTTTGATATCTGCGGCCTTTTGGAATTCGGTAATATTAAATCAAATTACTGTGTTAAAAATTCCTCCAGGCCGCTTGCAGTTTGACTGCGCACGCACGCATCTGCACAGGCAGCCAAATAGCCGCATGCGGTGCACTAATAAAATATTTTGGGGTGGAAAAATTCATGCGGGAAGTCTGGTCCTGGATGAGTATTCTGTCAAGTCCACTCACGCACAGTTTGAACAATACTTTCAGTCTTCGGTCTCGGACTCAGGCTTAGGTAATTTAATAAAGTGTTCACGATAGTAGATCAGTTCGTTTATAGAATCCCGAGTGTCATCCAGGGCCAGGTGACTGGAATTTTTAACGAAGCCCTTGGTGATTTTAGGTGACCAGCGTACTGCCAGTTCCTTCAAACTACTGACATCAAGATTGCGGTAATGAAAAAAGGCCTCCAGCTCAGGCATGCAACGGGCAAGAAAACGGCGATCCTGACAAATGCTGTTACCACACATCGGGGATTTACCCTTGCTGACATACTGTTCCAGAAAGGCGATGGTCTGCTTTTCCGCCTCTGCTTCATTCATTGTGCTTTCTGCCACACGTTTGGTAAGGCCTGAGCCGCCATGCTGTTTGGTGTTCCATTCATCCATCCCACCCATAATTTCGTCGCTTTGGTGAATGGCCAACATCGGGCCCTCGGCCAGAATATTCAGTTCACTATCAGTAACAATAGTGGCTATTTCGATGATTTGATCATGCTGGGTATCCAGCCCGGTCATTTCCAGATCGATCCAGATCAGATTTTTATCTTTTTGGGATTTACTCAAGCTTGCTTCCTGGCTCATAATCGTTTCTCGCAAAGTGGGTTCTCATACAATAAATAGTGTCATTCAGTAATGTCGGCTAGTTTATCAGAGCTGGCCATAAATGTTGGAATCTCTTAATATCCGTAGAGATGGTAACCTTTAATTAGGGCTATACTCTTACTTTAAAAGCCAACTTGGCGGGCAAATTAATATGAATTATTTCACTGATCTGACCAGAAACATAATCAAACATAGCCTGATAATCATACTGTTGGCGTTGCCCGTTTTTTTGGCAACATCGGTATTGGCAGCGGATAACACCAGTTCTACTACAGGCGCCGCAAACGGTAAAAAGCTGCATGACGCCAAATGTTTTGGCTGCCATGATAACCGCCAGTACACACGTAAAAATCGTATCATCCATACCTACGAAGACCTGCATGCCCGTGTAGAGTTTTGTGACTCTGCCTCCAATGCCGGTTTTTCATTTGATGAGCTGGACGACGTTGTGACATACCTCAACACCGAATTCTATAAATTCAAAAAATAGACTGATGGCAGATTTAACCCAAAAAAGCTGCGTACCTTGCGAGGGGGGAGTACGGCCTCTGGGTCGAGATGAAGCAGCTACGCTTGTGGACAAGCTAACTGGCTGGGAGCTTAGCCTCGACGGTGGTGAAATTCAGCAAACCTTTCGTTTTAATGATTTTCATCAAACCATGGATTTTGTGAACGCAGTTGCCGAGATCGCTCATCAGGAAGATCACCATCCCGACCTGGTGGTGAGCTACAACCGTTGTGAAATACACTACCGTACCCATGCCATCGGCGGCCTTTCCGAAAATGATTTTATCTGTGCTGCAAAAATTGATGCGCTGTTGCAAAATAAAATGCAGCAAGCGAGTGCTTCACAAAGCTGACCACCTGGGAATGACTTACATCCTCTCCCTCCAAAAACTTTTATTACAACACCCCATTTCCATCAATGGCCAAACGTAAATTAACGCGACGCCAGGCATGGCGGGCCGAAAAAATTCAGGCTGAACGCCTGGCACGCTCAGAAAGAAAAGTTTCCGACATTGAGGACAACCTCGAAGGTAGCGAGCTTGGGCCAGAACAACCGGGGCGAGTCATTACCCGTTACGGCGCACAAGTCGATATCGAGAATGCTGAACGCAGCATTTATCGGTGTTTATTACGACGGAATTTACCATCACCAGTCTGTGGTGACCGCGTAGTCTGGCAAGCAGGTATTAATCAGACAGGAGTCGTGGTCGCGGTAGAGCCCCGACAAACTCTGCTGGAACGCCCTGACGCAGATAACCAGATCAAACCTGTGGCCGCCAATATTAACCAGATACTTGTTGTTGCAGCTCCCCCACCCGCACTCGATATAGACCTCATCAATAGCTATCTGGTGGCGGCCGAAATGACAGGTATCCAGCCTGTGCTGGTTTTCAACAAAATTGATCTGCTGGACAAAAGCTCTTTAAAGAAACTGAAAAATAGGCTCAAACCCTACGAAGACGCAGGATATACCGTCATTTATGCAAGCTGCAAAACATCCAGCGGCCTGGATGATTTGGTAACGTACCTGCAAGATAAAACCAGCATCCTGGTGGGACAATCCGGTGTAGGCAAAAGCTCACTGATACAGGAACTACTACCTGAAGAAGAGCTGAGAGTGGGAGCATTATCCGAATCCAGTGGTCTGGGACGGCATACTACCACCGCCACCCGGCTCTACCATTTCCCTGCCGGAGGTGAACTGATCGATTCACCCGGAGTACGTTCGTTTCGATTAGGGCACGTTAGTAAAAACCAGCTTACCTATGGATTTATCGAATTTCGCCCCTACCTCGGGCAATGCAAATTCAGCGACTGTCGCCACAAGGTCGAGCCAGACTGCGCCATCCGCGAAGCTATTGAAAACGGTAACATTTCTCAGGAACGCTATGACAGTTACCAGCGCATTCTCACTTCTCAGGAATATTAACGCACTAAAAAAACATTACTAGAGCGCTGTAAGGCGAACATTTTTCTATTAGAAGCGTCTATACTTGGGGCAGTTATCATTTACGGCCAGGTTGGGAAGGTATGAATAAAAGTTGGTATATCGCCGCATCATTACTGGTAAGCCCAATGATGGTTAGCCCAACACTCTGGGCTGGTAGTGATATCGATAATATCAGCAACCTCGACCAAAACCTCTTTAAGGACTTAACCAACGACCTTGGTGCCGCCTTGAGTTACAGAGCTCTCACCCCAAATGAGCCCCTGGGTAGCCTGGGTTTCGATATCGATTTTGATGTATCTAGCACCAACCTGGATTCAAAAGCACTGGAACAAGCCACTACTGGCGATGCTCCAGATAAATTGCTAATCCCCAGGGTGCGTTTCCACTCCGATCTGCCTCTGGGTTTTGATATTAGTGCCTTTTACGGCTCGGTACCCGACAGTAATATTGGACTTATTGGCGGCGAAATACGTTACGCCATATATAATGGCCGCTCACATGCGCCAACAATTGCCATTCGCGGAACATTCTCCCAGCTCTCTGGAGTAGATGAGCTCGACCTCAATACCCGCGGTCTGGAGCTATCCATTTCCAAAGGTTTTGCTTCATTTACACCCTACGCAGGCATAAGCACAATGCGCATAGAGAGTGATACCAGTGTCCTGGGGTTAAAAGGTGAAGATGTTACTGAAAACAAGTATTTTTTAGGATTCAATCTTAATCTTGGCCAGATGAATATCACTGCTGAAACAGAGAAAACTGGTGACGATGCGAGTGCTAGCGCCAAAATTGGTGTGCGCTTCTAGAAAATTTCCCCATTCTCAGGCTACGAGAATATATTCAAAAAATCGCCTCATCCAAATTAAGTGCCTTTTTAAGTCCTATTGTTTTAGACAGATTTTTAACCCGCCGCATATTCGCGTCCCGAAAATTAGCACCACGTATATCGGCACCATTAAAATCTACCCCTTTGAGATTAGCCCCTTTGAGGCTAGTTGCCACCAAACGAGTTTTCACCATTGAGCTATCAAAAAGATTCACTTCATCCATTTTTGCATCACTGAAATTTGTTTGTTTGAAATCACCTCTCGCTAATGAAGCCTTGCGCAAGTCAGTCCAGGCAAAACTGGAATTTACCGCTGTGACATTAAACAAATTAGCGCCTCGTAAATCAGACCCATCCAGATTCACTTCACTGAGATTCGCGCCACGCAAGAGAGCACCACGCATATCCACATCTCCCATACGAGCCCGATAAAGATTGGCGCCACGCAGATCACATTTTTCCAGATTAGCCTCTTCAAACTGCACTTCCTGTAACAAAGCCTCACTCAGGTTTGCCGACTCCAGTTGCACTCTTTGCATATTGGCAGAAGCTAAATCTGCCTGACTCAAATTTACCCCACTCAAATCGGTGCCTTCCAGGTTGGCTCCTCGTAAGATAGCACCACTAAGATCAGACCCCTTAAACTCTACTTCACGTAAATCAAGCCCGCTCAGATTGGTACTTCCAAGATACACATTAACGAATTTCGCCTCGGTCATTTTCGCCTTAGCAAGCTTCACTCCCTGCAACAAGGATCGATTGAAATTGGCGTTCTGAATGTTAGCACCAGTAAGGTTGGCTCCATTAAGATTGGCGTCAGTTAAGTCAGCCCCCTCGAGGTTAGCACCACGCAAATCTGCATCACGTAAATCTGCACCCACAAGTTTTGTCCAGGATAAGTCAGCGCCATTCAGTTTACCCTGGACCAGTCTGGCCTTGCTCAGATTTGACTGGGTGAGATAGGCATTACTGAATATCACATTCCGAAAATCAAAACCCTCCAAATCTAACGATGAAAGGTTCATATTTTCAAATGAGACGGGGTTTTTAGCGGTTCGCACTGCCAGTAAACGCACTAATTCCAGCTTGCTCACAGGTTTCTGGAACTGCACCCTGGAGCCAGACGTCTCCATACCGCCGCAACCCGCCAGCGATACAGCCAAAAAAATAATTATCAGTGTCAGGCGTTGTGAAACAACCATGAAATACCCGATATTACGACTAATCCTCCCTGAGGAATGAAGTGTGCAAAATCCCTTTTACACTCGTTACCCAATTACTCTCTTTTCCAATTTATTTCCCATTATTACTTATCCAGGGAATGGGCCATTAGTACGACCAGTGTGATTATAACACCACTACGATGGCCTGATTATCGAGATTTTTTCCAGGCAACCTGATCCCGCAAGTACACCGGCATTGCCAGCTCTGCACTGGTGGCTTCACCAGCATTAAAACCCGCGATTCCCAGTCGCGCCACATCTGCTGCGTGTGGCAGGCTTTCACCGTTCCAGGCAGATAGCTTACCCCCACATCGTTCGGCCAGAATAGTGCTATAACTACCCCAGCCAGTACCCGCCCCAACCCAGTCCTCGCCTTCAGGCAAGGGAATTTGTCCTGGTGGTATGACAGCCTCTTCTCCGAAAAGGACCATCAGGCCTGCCCCGTTGCGCTGATAAGCCCCCCAATAAACCTCATCCATGCGTGCATCAATGGCTGCCAGCACATTATTAGACTCACTGCCCTGCGCCAGTGCTGCCAGGGTTGATACCGGCACCACAGGCAAATCGGCTCCAAAAGCAATGCCCTGAGTCACACCCACCGCTATACGCAGCCCGGTGAAGGCTCCCGGCCCACGGCCAAAGGCAATGGCATCCACTTGCTCAATCGATATTTCGGCTTCTGCCATTAACTCATCAATCATGGGCAGTATGAGCAGTGAATGCCCCCGAGGCGCCACCTCAAAACGCTCACGAATATCACCATCAACGGCCAGGGCGGCCGAGCATGCCTCGGTGGCGGTTTCCAGAGCCAGCAAAATCATGCGGTTTCCTCTGCCTCTGGTGCTACACCGGTCGACTCATCTTCATGTTCAAAAAAGGCCTGCGCATCAACCACATCCCGTGTTATTGGCATGGGTGGCAAACTGTTGCGAAAAACTCGGCCATAGGATTTCCCAAATAGTCGGGGATCGCAAATCATCAATACACCGCGGTCAGTACCATCACGGATTAAACGGCCCACGCCCTGCTTGAGGGTAATAACGGCCTGCGGCACCTGATGATCAAAAAAGGGATTGAGACCCTGCTCACGCATGGCATCCAGCCGGGCTTGCAATACCGGATCACCCGGTGAACTGAAAGGTAGTTTGTCGATAATCACACAGGACAACGCTTCGCCGCGCACGTCCACTCCCTCCCAGAAACTGCTGGTGCCCACTAGTACCGCGTTGCCTAATTCACGAAAACGCTCCAGTAATTCTGCCCGCGGCAATGTGCCCTGCACCAATAGAGGATATTCAATTTCACCCTCCAGTCGATCGGCCACCTCGCGCAAGGCTCGATGACTGGTCAGAAGAAAAAAGGTGCGCCCACCAGAGGCCTCGATAACCGGCATCGCCGCTTCAACCACAGCACCGGTATATTCGGCTGTATTGGGCTGCGGCATATTGGTGGGAACGTACAACAGGGCCTGTTTGCTAAAATCGAAGGGACTGTCCCAGAGTTCTCCTCGGGCATCCTCGATACCCAGGTTACGGGAAAAGTGCTTGAAGCTGTCACCTACTGCCAATGTGGCCGAGGTGAATATCCAGGCGCTACGATGTTTATCAACATAGGCTCGAAATGTCTCATGGATATCCAGAGGAGTCATGTGCAACACAAAACTGCGCGAATGAGTTTCAAACCACTGGATGTAGTTTTGTTCTGAACCATCGACAAACTGGCCAAAACGTTTTTGTAATTCCAGGCATCGCCGCCAACAACGTTCCAGCCCCTTACCGCGTTCAGCCAGAGGTTCCAAAATCTCTTCCAGTCTAATAAGAGTTGCCAACAAATCATCCGCTGCATCTACAAGAATTCTGGACTCAGCCACCTTGGCCCACGGGCCTCTCCGAGTATCCGTACCCAATGCCAGTCTAAAATCGCGCACCGATTTTTCAAGTTTGGTCACGCAAGCCTGTGCCAGATCCTGATCCGGTGCCTCATTGTGTAATTCCACCAACGTATCGCGCCCCAAATCAATAATTTGGCGACCACCAAGATTAAGTCCAAAAAACACACTGGCTACTTCGGGCAATTGATGAGCCTCATCAAAAATAAAAGCATTTACCCCAGGCAAAATTTCACCAAAACCTTCATCACGCAATGCCATATCAGCAAAAAAAAGATGATGATTCACCACCAGTACATCCGCCGCCTGTGCTTCCTTACGTGCATTCATCACAAAACATTCAGAATACGCCGGGCACTCACTGCCCAGACAGTTGTCAGTAGTGGATGTCACCATTGGCCATATGGACGAGTCTTCAGGAATCTCGCCAAGCTCGGCGGTATCTCCACTACGGGTACGGCCAGTCCAGCTGCGAATCCGCGCCAGTTGATCTTGCTGCTCGGGTCGCATGCGCCTACCCTCCAGCATTTCCAGCCGGTGATGACACAGATAATTTGCCCGCCCTTTGAGCAAAGCAATAGAGGTAGAAACACCGAGCGCTTTGCGCACCGTGGGAAGATCGCGGTGAAACAACTGATCCTGCAGATTTTTAGTGCCGGTGGAAATCATCACCTTTTTACCGCACAACAAAGCCGGTACCAGATAGGCGAAGGTCTTGCCCGTGCCTGTACCCGCTTCAGCAATAAGCAAGCCATCCTTCTCCAGAGTTTCGGCCACAGTTTCGGCCATAGCCTGCTGCTGAGAACGTGAGGCAAAGCCGGAGATATGTTTGGCAAGAGGACCGTTTGTCCCCAGTAATTCGGAAATACTTTGCATGAGGTCGGCGTTAAAAGTGGCGTTAAGTTATCTGGGTGATAGCACTGATTTCAGGGAACCCCATGTTAGCAGCATATTGAAAGCCAGTCTGCGGATTCAGCAGCAGTTGCTTAATCAGCCTTCTTTGGCAAGTGCCTGCGCCTGCTTTAGGAGACGGTTATTTTTTTCCCGTAATTGAATATCCCCCCCTGCCAATGCATTGGATTTCTGTGCCAGGTTTGCGGCCAACTGATACTGTCCCTGCTGTAAACGAACCTGCGCCAGTCGATGCCAAAGTTGCGCACTACGTGGTTCAATACGCAACGCACGCTCAAGTAATGCCGCTGCTCGCTCCCAATTTTGCGCCCCTTCCTGGATATCAACCTTTGCCAATAATGATGATGTTGCTCTGCGAGTATTCTGTTCTGAACTTATGTCCATCATGGGCGTAACAGGCTGTGGTGAGCTTGCACAAGCTGTCAAAAAGATAGTTAAAACAATAATTTTTGCGTAATTCATTATATTCCCATATTTTTTAAACAAGTTATTCGCAATAACTTTCTTGCTGTGGTTT
>JAUWVK010000110.1 GCA_030617485.1 Gammaproteobacteria bacterium | reverse complement strand
GCGGTATTCAATTCACCGCCGTGTAATGTATAATCGCGTCCCGGTTTAAGCCGATGGTGGGCGTAGCTCAGTTGGTAGAGCCCTGGATTGTGATTCCAGTCGTCGTGGGTTCGAGTCCCATCGTCCACCCCATTTTTTGGTTTTATTACGATGCAGTTCTTCTAAAAGAATTGAGGGTCGTTTTAGCAGGTTTTGTGCTTTGTTTTATGGAGCGCAAATTGGGCCATTAGCTCAATTGGTAGAGCAGTTGACTCTTAATCAATTGGTTCGCGGTTCAAGTCCGCGATGGCCCACCAATATAAAAGCCCGGCTTTTATGCCCCAGAGGGTATGTGCCGGGCTTTTTTGCTTTTTGACCACGACTGCATGGATGCAGGAGATAGAGCGAAGCAGGAAGCCCGAGCCGAAGGATGGTCTTATGCCGTGGAAGCACAGCGACCGCCATGAATGGCGGGAGGTAGAACAACGCAGGAGCAGTTGTCGAGATGTGCGGGAACGGCGTACGGAAATATCAAGTATTTGATGGTAAAATCGTGCTGTTGTATTTTGTAAAATCCAGTTATTTGGGGCGGTGGTGAAATTGGTAGACACGCCAGATTTAGGTTCTGGTGCCGCAAGGTGTGGGAGTTCGAGTCTCCCTCGCCCCACCATTTTTCTAGTGATGAAACATTTGGTTCACACTTTTGTTTAATAATTAATCGTAAATAGTATACGGAGTAAAGGTAATGCAAGTTTCTGTTGAAACCACCACGGGTCTCGAGCGCCGCATGAAAGTGGCCATGCCTAAAAAGGGCATTGATAGCGAAGTCCAAAAGCGTCTTAAATCGCTGGCTGGTCGCGCTAAAATTGACGGTTTTCGTCCGGGCAAGGTGCCGTTTGGTGTGATTCAGAAAAAATACGGTGGTGAGGTTCAGGCCGAAGTACTGAATGAAATGATGAAGTCCAGCTTTTACCAGGCGGTGACACAGGAAAAACTGCGCCCCGCTGGTGTCCCACTGATTGAACCTGTTGATGCCGATTCAAACGATAATGTTGAGTTTACGGCCACCTTTGAGGTCTACCCTGAATTTGAGTTAATGGGATTTAATAAAATAAAGGTTAAACGTCCGGTGCTGGAAATTAGCGAATCCGAAATCGATAAAATGATCGAAACTATCCGCAAGCAGCGTAAAACCTGGCAGGCGGCCGATCGGGCAGGGAAAAATGGTGATCAGGTCACTATTGATTTTGTCGGCAGCATTAACGGCGAAGAATTTCAGGGCGGCAGCGCGCAACAGGTTCCAGTTGAACTAGGTGCCGGACGTATGATCAAAGGTTTTGATGATCAGCTTGTTGGTAGCAAGGCCGGCGATGAACTGACCTTATCTCTCTCATTCCCTGATGATTACCACGTTGCTGATTTAGCTGGGAAACCAGTGGAATTTGCCACCAAGGTTCATAAGGTTGAGGAATCGGTGTTACCTGAGCTGGATGACGAGTTTATTGCCAGCTTTGGCGTTAAGGAAGGTGGAATTGATGCCCTGAAAAAACAGGTGCGTGAGAACATGGAGCGCGAGGCGCAACAAAGCATTTCCGCCAACGTAAAGGAACAGCTGTTTGATGGCCTTGTAGGTCTTAAATTACTGGACGTGCCCAAAGCCCTTGTAGATGGTGAAATTGAGACTTTGGTCAAACAACGCCAGGAAGCCATGCAGCAATATGGTGGTGGCCATATGCCTGATCCTGATCCCTCTGAGCTTGAAGATCAGGCTCGTCGTCGGGTATCTCTGGGACTTATTCTTGCTGAAGTGATTAAAAAGAATGATATCAAAGTACCGCCAGCACGTTTACGGGAGAAAGTTGAGCAACTTGCTGCCAGCTATGAGCGCCCAGACGACGTGATTAAATATTACTATAGTGACAAGTCTCGATTGGCTGAGCTGGAAAATGTCACGATTGAGGAAATGGCTATCGATAGCATCATGGAAGAAGCAAAGGTTAGCGATAAAAAAACCTCATTTGACGACCTTATGAATCCGAGTCAGACTGCGAGCTGATCCCACATTCAGGGTTGAAAAACCGGTTAGCCAACCTAATGATTAGTGAACCAGCTGTTCGTTAGCGATGTGTTAGCAAACAGCGAGAGACTTCTGGTACATAGTAAAGGGAACCCATGAATAACCATTCTAACAATGAAATTAGCAATTTGAATCTGATCCCAATCGTGGTGGAGCAATCAGCACGGGGTGAGCGCTCTTATGATATTTATTCGCGACTGCTGAAGGAGCGCGTGATCTTTCTGGTGGGGGCGGTGGACGACCATGTTGCCAATGTTATTGTTGCTCAAATGTTGTTTCTGGAGTCTGAAAACCCGGACAAAGACATCAGTTTTTATATCAATTCTCCCGGTGGTTCGGTGACTGCCGGTTTGGCTATTTACGACACCATGCAATTTATCAATTGTGATGTGAGCACCATGTGCATTGGCCAGGCGGCCAGCATGGGTGCATTGTTACTGGCGGGTGGTGCTAAAGATAAGCGCTACTGTTTGCCTCATTCCCGTATGATGATTCATCAGCCGCTGGGTGGGGTACAGGGGCAGGCATCGGATATCGAAATCCATGCCAGAGAAATACTGGATATACGTGAACGATTGAATAAAATATTGTCAGATCATACAGGGCAGACCATGGAAACCATCGCCCGTGACACGGATCGTGACAATTTCATGAGCGGATCGGAATCAGTGGAGTTTGGCCTGATCGACAAGGTTCTGGATCGTCGTGAAGAGTCCCAAAAGACTGATATTTAGTGCGGTTGTTACGTGGCCCAATGGGCGTTAAAGTAAAGCCCAGAATTTGACGATATTCTTGTAATAACAGGATACTGTATGTAGAACACGGTATTCAGGGGATGGCTGGACTAACACCAGACTGGCCTGTATTCACGAGGTAATCATGAGCGACGATAAGAACGACGAAGACAACGGCAAGCTGCTGTATTGCTCATTTTGCGGCAAAAGCCAGCATGAAGTTCGCAAGCTAATTGCAGGGCCTTCGGTCTTCGTCTGTGATGAATGCGTCGAACTGTGTAATGACATCATTCGCGAAGAAGTGGAAGACAAGTCTTCCAGTCTTGGCGATTCAAAACTGCCCACCCCCCATGAGATTAATCAAAGCCTCGACGAGTATGTGATTGGTCAGGCGGACGCCAAAAAAATTCTTTCGGTTGCTGTTTATAATCACTACAAGCGCCTCGAGGCTGGTACTAAAAAAGACGAGGTTGAGCTGTCCAAGAGTAATATTTTACTCATCGGCCCTACCGGTAGTGGTAAAACACTGCTAGCTGAGACCCTGGCGCGCCTGTTGAATGTGCCGTTTACCATTGCTGATGCAACCACTCTGACCGAAGCGGGTTACGTGGGTGAGGATGTGGAAAACATCATCCAGAAGTTGTTGCAGAAGTGTGATTACGATGTGGAGAAGGCCCAGACGGGTATTGTCTATATCGACGAAATTGACAAAATTTCCCGCAAGTCTGATAACCCATCCATTACTCGGGACGTTTCCGGTGAGGGTGTCCAGCAGGCATTGCTAAAGCTAATTGAGGGCACCATTGCCTCCGTACCGCCTCAGGGTGGTCGTAAGCATCCTCAGCAGGAATTTTTGCAGGTAAATACCGCTAATATTCTGTTTGTTTGTGGTGGTGCCTTTGACGGCCTGGATCGCATTATCCGTGATCGTTCTGAAAAGAGCGGTATCGGCTTCTCGGCTGTGGTGCAGGGCAAAGATGATCAGAAGAGTATTGGTGAGGTGCTGGAAGGGGTAGCCCCCGAGGATCTCACTCGCTATGGGCTGATTCCTGAGTTTGTGGGCCGTTTGCCGGTTATTGCTACTCTCAAAGAGCTGGATGAGGATGCGTTGGTAAAAATCCTTACCGAGCCCAAGAATGCCATTACCAAGCAGTACGCCAAGCTGTTTGAAATGGAAGATTGTGAACTGGAATTTCGTGATGAAGCCCTGTCTGCCGTGGCTCTCAAGGCCATGGATCGTAAAACGGGTGCTCGTGGGCTGAGATCTATCCTGGAGCAGGTGTTGCTGGATACTATGTATGATCTGCCATCTCTGGATGGTTTGAGTAAGGTGATTATTGATGATGATGTCATCAATAATAAGTCCAAACCTTTGTTGATTTACGAAGGTGGTGAGCAGCACCGGGTTGCATCAGATTAAATCGGTTAACTCATAATAAAGCCGCCCTAAATCAAACGATTTTAAGCAAAAACATCACAAAATGCTGGGTTTATCCCGGCATTTTGTCGTCTTGACGCAATTATCTGGCTGAAAAACGAAGATAAATGTCAGTTTACCCCTTGAACTCTCCTCCCAATGGCCTCAAGTTTGTTCTTAATTGGCCTAAAGACCACAGATTAGATGCCGAACTGGTAGTTAACAGTAATAAATGGCTGAAATAAGCTACCCGAGGAAGTCCTAAATGCCCGCAAAAGATAAATCTTCAGATGTAATTAATGACCAGCCGCAGGTGATGCCTGTTCTGCCGCTGCGTGATGTGGTGGTTTATCCCTATATGGTCATCCCCCTGTTTGTAGGGCGTGATAAATCCATCAAGGCTCTGGAAGCGGCCATGGATAACGACAAACAAATTCTACTGGCAGCGCAAAAGAATGCCTCGCAGGATGAGCCTGAGCCGGAAGATTTGTACCGTACCGGTACAATGGCCAATATCCTGCAGCTTCTGAAGTTACCTGACGGCACCATCAAAGTGTTGGTGGAAGGCAGCGAGCGAGCCAAAGTTTTGCAGTTCATTGGTACGGAAGATTACTTTCAGGCACAGGTGACGACAATTGAAGCCGAAGCCAAGGATGTAGATGAACGCGAGGGCGAAGTCCTTATGCGTTCTGTATTGGCCCAGTTCGACCAGTACGTCAAACTGAGTAAGAAAGTACCACCGGAAATTTTGTCCTCTCTGGCGGGCATAGAAGAGCCAGGCCGTCTGGCGGACACCATTGCCGCACATATGTCCCTCAAGATAGAAGAAAAGCAGAAGATTCTCGAAATTGGTGATCTGCATAAACGCCTTGAACACCTTATTGCCTTGATGGAGGCAGAAATTGATTTGCTTCAGGTTGAGAAGCGCATCCGTGGGCGTGTGAAACGCCAGATGGAAAAAAGCCAGCGTGAGTATTACCTCAACGAACAAATGAAGGCCATCCAGAAAGAACTGGGTGACATGGACGAAGGTGGTGGTAATGAGCTTGATGAGCTCGCTCGCAAGATTGAGAAGGCGGGCATGTCCAAGGAAGCCAAAGAAAAGGCAGAGACAGAACTCGGCAAGCTGAAAATGATGTCACCGATGTCGGCTGAAGCGACAGTGGTGCGCAATTACATCGACTGGCTGGTTAACGTGCCATGGAAAAAACGCACCAAGGTGCGTAACGACCTGGCCAAGGCCGAAGAAATTCTGGAAGCTGATCATTACGGACTGGAAAAAGTTAAGGAACGTATCCTTGAATA
>JAUWVK010000171.1 GCA_030617485.1 Gammaproteobacteria bacterium | reverse complement strand
ATGGCATGGATGAAATCAGCATTGGTGCACCAACGTTTGTTGCCGAGCTGAAAGATGGCGTGGTGACGTCATACACTATTGCGCCGGAAGATTTTGGCATGCAGCGCGCTGATCTTGCTTCGTTAAAAGTAGAAGATGCAGCCGAGTCGCTAACCGTGGTGAAAAGTGTGCTGGCAAATGAGGAAGGTCCGGCTCGTGACATTGTTGTTCTTAATGCTGGAGCATCGCTCTACGTGGCTGGACTGGCGGATTCGCTGTCTGCTGGTGTTGAAAAGGCGGCAGAAGTACTTGCCAGTGGCGCAGCGCTAACAAAGCTGGATGACCTGGTGAAGGCTTCTAATGTTTAACCTAACGTTTCATCTGAAGTTATAAATAATATGCTGGCCAAAGAGAATGAATTTGTGAAGAGCAACATCCCCGACATCCTGAAAAAAATTATCGCCCGGAAAATTGAAGAAATCGCCGAGCGTAAACAAGGCTGTGCTTTGCCTGAAATGCGTCAACGTGCCGAGGCTGCTGATGGGGTGCGGGGTTTTGCAGATGCCATTAAGGTAAAAATAGCATCGGGTCATTCAGCGGTAATCGCTGAAATAAAAAAAGCATCACCTAGCAAAGGAGTGATGCGCGAAAATTTTCATCCGGCTGACATTGCAGCCTCCTACGAAAAAGCTGGGGCTGCCTGTATATCCGTACTCACAGACGCTGACTTTTTCCAGGGTTCCGAAGAATATTTTCAACAGGCTCGTGCTGCCTGTTCTCTACCTGTGATTCGTAAAGATTTTATTATTGATCCTTATCAGGTCTATGAATCGAGAGCCATTGGTGCTGATTGTATTTTGTTAATTGTGGCGGCCTTAAACGATGTGCAGTTGAATGAATTATCCAGTCTCGCCCGGGAATTAAACATGGATGTGTTAGTAGAAGTGCATGATGCGGAAGAGCTGGAGCGCGCCATGTTATTAAAGCTGCCATTAATCGGCATTAATAACCGTAACTTGCGTACCTTTGAGGTGAGCTTGCGGAACACGCTGGATTTGCTAAAACAAATTCCGGGCGATCGTATTGTGGTGACTGAAAGTGCGATTCACAACATAGAAGACGTCGCGTTGATGCGTGAAAATGATGTGAATGCTTTTCTGGTAGGGGAAGCGTTTATGCGAGCCGAGGATCCAGGGGTGGAGTTGTCGAGGCTTTTTTCTTTTAGCTAGTTGCTTAAAACTAGTTCCTTACACCTAGTTCCTTACATCCAGAAAGTCTTTAGCGTGTATCAAATATCACCATAGTTTTACCCTTGGCAGTAAGCAGTCCCTGTTCTTCCAGGTTCTTTAAAACCCGTCCGACCATTTCCCGCGAACAGCCCACGATCCGTCCCAGTTCCTGACGGGTAATGCGAATTTGCATACCATCGGGGTGAGTCATGGCGTCGGGTTCTTTGCTCAGATCAATCAAGGTACGAGCCACACGTCCAGTAACATCCATAAAGGCAAGATTGCCGACTTTCTGGCTGGTTTTACGCAGGCGTAATGCCATCTGTGAGGCCAGTTCAAACAGGATGTCAGGGTCTTTTTCTGTTAATTGGTTGAAACGGCTATAACTGATTTCAGCCAGTTCGCATTTGCTTTTGGCGCGGACGAAGGCGCTACGGTTGTTTTCATCACCAAATAAGCCCATTTCACCAAAAAAATCACCTGCATTGAGGTAAGACAGTACGATTTCACGCCCATTATCATCTTCAATCAGCACGGATACTGACCCTTCAACGATGTAATAAAGCACATCGGGCTTGTCCCCAGCGTAGATAATCAGGCTTTTGGCCGGATATTGACGTCGATGGCAATGCTCCAGAAACCGCTCTATGGCTGGAGGAGGGGAGATATTTGCGATGTTAGGTATTGTTGGCATTGGATTTGTCCTGGTGGGTTGCCAGAGCTCTGTTCCCTGTTTTTTGTTCGTATTTATTGGCTGAACACTATCACTATCGGCATTCCTATATGGATACTTAAGGCGCTACTGGTCAAATTAGTCCCTTAAAGTAATAGCATTTATACCGCCAGGTACAAGCACAAATCCTCCCGAAGAGACGAAGTCCGGTCTATAATTCCTCTCCCAATTTTAAATCCAGGGTCTTAGAGGGTGAGGGTGATGAAAGCCAGAATTAAGTGGGTAGAAGATGTTTTATTTGTTGGTGAGTCCAGTAGTGGGCACACGGTAGTAATCGATGGCCCCCCCGAGCACGGTGGGCGCAATCTGGGGATTCGTCCCATGGAATTACTGTTGCAGGGGTTGGGTGGTTGTACAACCTTTGATGTTTTACACATTCTGAAAAAAGCGCGGCAGCCAGTAACGGACTGTGTGGTGGAAATTGATGCTAAACGCGCAGAAGCCGAACCCAAAGTTTTCACGCACATTCATATTCATTTTATTCTTAGCGGTGAAGGTTTAAGTGAAAAACATGTGCAGCGCGCCATTCAATTGTCAGCAGAAAAATATTGTTCGGCCTCCATCATGTTGGCAAAGTCTGTAGAGATTACCCATGACTATGAAATACATAATGGGAAGGCTGAGGAATAAGGCTAATGATTAAACCTAATCCAACCACGGGTATGCGCCACGTAGCTTTTTTTGTTCGTAATTATGAAGCGACTGAAAGTTTTTATGTGGACTTGTTAGGTATGCAGGTGGAGTGGCGGCCTGATGACCATAGTGTTTATCTCACGTCAGGAAACGATAATCTTGCACTGCATCACACTGAAAAAGAATTTACTGACGGGCAGCATCTGGATCACATTGGGTTTTTTCTTAATGAGATTGAAGATGTAGACGAATGGTTTGATTTTTTACGTGGTCACGATATTAAAATGAAAACTGAACCCAAAACGCATCGTGATGGCGCTCGCAGTTTTTATTGCCTCGATCCTGACGGCAATACGGTGCAGATGATTTTTCACCCACCGCAGGTTATTTAGGAAGCAAAGAGAAGGGTGGAATAAAAAACAGCGGTGAGGTTGTGTTTTTTAGATTTTGTTCCGCTTATAACCAGAAGGCCGTGCGGGTCATGACCTTCGAACTAAAGCCCATGAGTTTTTTTACGGGGTAGGGTAGCTCGGCACCACCAGCCTCTATTGCCACTGTTGCATGACGACCCTCATCC
>JAUWVK010000071.1 GCA_030617485.1 Gammaproteobacteria bacterium | reverse complement strand
TCGGCCCCAAAGAGTCCATGCGCTGAGTTTTGAGTAAACCATCTTGAGTAAAATATTTTAATTTTAATTGAGATAAATAATTTTGGGCAATCTTTCTAAAAATCCGATTAATGTCGTTGCTGCCGCAGTATTTGATGGCTCTGGTCGAATCCTTATCACTCGTCGGCCGGATCACGTGCATCAGGGAGGGCTGTGGGAATTCCCTGGAGGTAAGATAGAAACAGGAGAATCGGTATCGGCTGCGTTGGCACGAGAGCTACACGAAGAAGTAGGTATTGAGTTACAACAAGCTCGTCCACTGATTCGTGTGGCCCACGCTTACCCCGATAAAAAGGTGTTGCTTGATGTGTGGCGTGTTGATGGTTTTACTGGTGAAGCACATGGCAAGGAAGGTCAGCCATTTAAATGGGTGGAGCCTGGACAGTTAGCTGATTTTTCATTTCCAGATGCGAATCTCCCGATTATTAGTGCTGTACAACTGCCAGATTTATATTTAATCACACCAGATCCGGGTAGTGATACTCAGGCTTTTCTAAAACAGCTGGAAACATGTTTATCTAAAGGTGTTCGTCTGGTTCAGCTTCGAGCCAAGTCTTTAACCCGGGAGGACTACATCGAACTTGCTAAACAGGTGAAAAAGCTTTGCGTCGAGTTTGGTGCAAAACTAATCCTAAATGCCGATCCTGAATTGGTCTCCGCTGTAGATGCCGATGGTGTGAACTTAACAGGCCAACGATTGTTAGCCTTAGATAAACGACCACTTCCTGATAATAAATGGGTATCCGCTTCGTGCCACATAGCAGGGGATATCGCTCACGCGTCAGCGATAGGTGTAGATTTCGCCATGTTGTCGCCTGTACAGGCTACCGCGAGTCATCCGGAAACAAAACCATTGGGATGGGAAAAGTTCCAGGACATGTGTGAGTGTGCGCCGTTTCCGGTCTATGCATTGGGTGGTGTTAAACCAGATAATTTAGGTCAGGCGTTTGATCATGGTGCGCAGGGTATCGCAGCCATTCGGGCGCTTTGGGATTAACGCCTTTAGACCCAACCTAGCTAAGAAATATTCTCATCGTCAACGAAATCAGCAGGTGTGGTATCAGCAATACGATGGCTTTCATCTGCCCAGGCGCCTAGATCAATCAAACGACAGCGTTCCCGGCAAAATGGTCTCCAAGGATTTTTGTCAGACCATTCGGTTGATGCGCCACACGTTGGACACTTGATCATTTCGCTAGTTAGTTTTTTTGCAGACATGTTTTATTTTAAATAATAACTAAAGTGCGCAGCAGCTTATGTGGAAGTCTACCTTGTCTGTTGTTTGTGTTGGTCGCGTTGACGTGTTGGCTTCCATAAAGCGGGCAGTGAGACGATGGCGGCCAGCACTAACTTCAACAAAATAGGGTGATTCCTCAGGTAGCCAGACACGGATCATCTGGTAGGGTGTGCTGGTTGTCAGGTTTTGTTGGTAATTGCCGTTTTCCGCGGTTTGTGGAATGGGATCCGCACTTTCTCGGATAAGTTTTAGCATCAATTCTATCGATAGTCGTATGGAGTCGAGTGTATTTAACCAGTACTTAAGATTTTCAATACGATTTTCCGGTGTCGATTTTAACCAGTGACGGTACTGTGGTAAGTCAAAATCACAAAGCCCACCTGGAATCCCACTGCGTTGTATGACCAGTTTAAAAAACTCATTTTCACGAAGCTCCTGCGCCAAAGGGCCTTCCATGGAATGAAGTTGCGATTTAAAGCCAGACAACGTTGCAAGTAATTGTTTGAGTGTTTCATGGTTAATGTCAGGCGTTTCAGTTAATGCATTCAAAGTCCCGCTAACGCGATCCAGCTCTTTGATGACTTCGGTTTTGATATCGATACGGCTGACGATGTTGAGAATTTCAAGTAGTGTTGTTAGCGTATTGTGGCTATCCCACACGGCTTCGCCACGCATAGTGTGACGTGCCTGCCTGAATAAGAATTCAAGGCGCAGAAAAAAACGCAGGCGTTCGTTTAGCGGGTGTTCGTAAATGATGGGTGAAGGTTGCATGTTCAGCTATTTTCTATCAGAAATGGCGCTCAAGCAAATCAGGATTTGTGGTCGAGAATTCAATGGTTTGTGATTTAGGTGTATATAAACACAGTCGATTTGAATTACCCGGTCATTTTTGCCTGTTTTAAGTATTGTTCATGGAGAGTATCGACCTGTTTAAGCAAGGATGACTTATCGCCAGTGTTGGTTAACACGTCATCGGCTGCAGCCAGTCGACCATTACGATCAATTTGTGCGTTGATAATAGTCTCAACCTGATTTTTTTGTATTCCATCACGCTCCATTGTACGTTGGATTTGCAGATCGCGTGGCAGGTCGATAACAAGAACACGTTGAACCAGATCGATCCAGCCGCTTTCTATCAGTAGTGGTACGCAAAGAATGCAATAGGGTACATTAAGTTCAGATATGGATTTTTGTGCATATTCTTTTGCGCGAGGGTGCAATATGTTTTCCAGCACTTTGCGTTCGTCAGCATTATCAAAGATGCGTGCGCGAAGCCAGGCGCGGTTGAGTTGGCCATCTGTCTGGATTATATCCGGGCCAAAATGCGCTTCAATTTCTTTTAAAGCATCTTCTCCAGGTCTTACCAGTTCGCGAGTAATGATATCTGCATCGATAACCGGCACATTGAGTTGCTCAAAATATTTTGTGACAGTGGATTTACCGCTGCCAATACCACCTGTGAGGCCAATAATTAACATTGATGCGAAGATACTTGAGGCGGGGAAAAACGCCAGGCATTAAGCAAAACTTTACAAACCTGAATAACGTAAATAGGCATTGGTAAGATCATTGCCCCAGAGTAGAGCGATCCATCCTGCAGCGGCCAGGTAAGGGCCAAAGGGGATAGGAATGGTTCTATCGCGTCCACGGGTTACAATTAACGTAATACCCACTACCGCGCCAACGACAGAGGATAATAAAATAATCACAGGTAGCATTTGCCATCCCATCCATGCCCCTAACATGGCGAGTAATTTGAAGTCACCAAAGCCCATGCCTTCCTTGCCGGTGGCAAGTTTGAAAGCCCAGTAAACCGTCCATAGGCTGAGATAACCGGCTATCGCGCCAACGATTGCTGTGTGACTATCAATGAATACATTCCATAGGCTTAAGCCTAGTCCAAGCCAGAGAAAGGGGAGTGTGATGCTGTCAGGCAGTAACTGATGATCGAAGTCGATCATGGTGAGTGCAATCAGGGCCCAGGTAAAAAATAATCCAGCGAGGGCCGGCCAGCCAAAACCAAAATGCCATGCTATAGCGATAGAAAGTAGGGCCGTAACAGATTCAATAATGGGATAGCGGGCAGAAATTTTAGCTCCGCAGTCTGAGCATTTGCCACGTAACATTAAAAAACTGATTACTGGAATATTTTCTAATGCGGTAATGGCATGTCCGCAATGGGGGCAACGCGAACGAGGCGTGCTGAGATTGAATGCACCTTTATCGGAAGCATGTTTGTTTTGAGTGTCATCTTCAGGATTGTTTTCCTGGGTTTCGGTTAACTCGGCGCATTGAGACATCCATTCACGCTCCATCATGATGGGTAAGCGATAGATGACTACGTTAAGAAAACTGCCGACGGTAAGTCCCAGTAATCCAACGCAGAATAAATAAAATGGTGTATTAGTGCTTAGAAGTTCAAATATGGCCATAGCGTATTATTAATAATCTGGTAGAAAAACAGAGTGCTATGTTTTTACTTGTTTAGACAACCTGGCCCATTTTAAAGATGGGTAGATACATGGCAACAACCAGGCCACCTATAAGCACACCCAGCACAGCCATAATAATAGGTTCCAGCAGACTGCTAAGGCCATCCACCATGTTATCCACTTCTTCTTCATAGAAGTCAGCAACTTTGGTTAACATGCCATCTACCGACCCAGTTTCTTCGCCTATAGCCACCATTTGTACCACCATGTTCGGAAACAGCCCCGTTTCTTTCATGGTGACATTAATCATTGTGCCGGTTGCGACTTCTTCTTTCATGCCTAAAATGGCATTGGTGTAAACGATATTGCCCGCAGCATGGGCTACGGTATCCATGGCTTCAACAAGTGGCATACCCGCTGCAAACATGGTGGCCAGGGTGCGCGCAAAGCGTGCAATAGTAGCCTTGGTTATAATTTCCCCAATGATAGGAAGTTTTAAAATAGCCATGTCTAAAAGTTCATTGAATTTTTTGGAACGCCTTTTAAGGTTTGCTATGAAGTAACCAGCACCGCCCAGGCCACCAAAAATGGCCCACCACCACTCCTGGAAGAATTTTGACAGTTCAACGACAAATTTTGTCATGGCAGGAAGGTCTCCGCCAAAGTTTGTAAACATGGCTTCAAACTGGGGGATAACAAAAATCAGTAGAATGGCGGTAATGACAAAAGAGACAATGATAATCGCGGCAGGGTAGAAAAGTGCCTTTTTGATTTTCCCCTTGATGGCCTCGGTCTTTTCTTTGTACGTGGCGATTTTGTCCAACAAATTTTCCAGAATGCCGGCCTGTTCGCCAGCATGGACCAGGCTGCAATATAGTCCGTCAAAATGTAGAGGGTGTTTACCCAGAGCTTCCGCAAGCGTTGAGCCGCTCTCCACTGTTGCTTTAACGTCCATGATAAGATCTTGCATAGCGGGGTTATCATGACCCTTGCCTACGATTTCAAATGCCTGTACCAGCGGTACACCGGCTGACATCATGGTGGCTAACTGGCGACTAAACACGGAAATATCAGGAGCTGTAATCTTGCCTTTCTTGGCGCCGAACATAGGCTTGGCTTTTTTCTTGATCTTTAAGGGTGTGATTCCCTGGCGCCGAAGATCTGCTTTAGCTAAAGCCATGGTGGATCCAGAGATCTCGCCTTTGGCTCGTTTGCCCTGTTTATTCATGCCTTCCCAAATGAATAGGGAGACTGCTGACGCGTCTTTTGCCATTATTTTTTCCTGTCTCTATCTCTATTATTCAATTTTTCGTTGTAGTGAAACATTGTTACGTAATATCAAGAAACGGTTTATTATTCTTTAGTAACACGGTTGATTTCTTCCAGGCTAGTAACACCCTGTTTAATTTTTATTAATCCTGATTTGCGAAGATCGTTAATACCTTCTTTTTCGGCCTGGTCAGCCAAATCAATAGCATTACCACCCTCCATAATGATGCGTGACATTGCATCTGAAATGGGCATAACCTGATAAACACCAACACGGCCCTTATAACCTTTGTCGCACTGATCACAGCCAACAGGTTTATATACTTTTAATCCTGCTAAATCTTCTTCTAAAAACCCTTCTTCAAGTAACGCTTCTTTAGGAATGTCTGCCGGTGTTTTACAACTGTTACATAAGCGCCGAGCCAAACGTTGGGCAATAATCAAAGAAACAGCAGAGGCGATATTAAATGGTGCAATGCCCATGTTGATCATACGGGTCAAAGACTGTGGGGCATCATTGGTATGCATGGTGGATAACACCAGGTGACCAGTTTGCGCAGCTTTAATGGCGATTTCACCCGTTTCTATGTCACGAATCTCACCCACCATGATGATGTCTGGATCCTGGCGGAGAAAGGCCTTAAGTGCCATGGAAAAAGTCAGGCCAATTTTAGTCTGTACGTTGACCTGGTTAATGCCCTCGAGGTTAATTTCCACCGGATCTTCTGCGGTGGAGATATTTTTATCTTCGGTATTCAGGATATTCAGGCCAGTATAAAGCGATACCGTTTTACCACTACCCGTAGGGCCGGTAATAATGATCATACCCTGAGGTAGTTGTAATGCTTCCATGTAAAGTTCTTTTTGGTCTTCTTCATAACCCAAAGCATCAATGCCTAACTGGGCGCTGGTAGGATCAAGAATACGCAATACGATTTTTTCACCGAACAGGGTCGGGCAGGTGCTGACACGAAAATCGATAGCCCTGTTTTTGGACAACTTCATTTTCATGCGACCATCCTGCGGAACACGGCGCTCTGAAATGTCCAGACGAGAGAGAACTTTTACGCGTGCTGAAATACGCCGGGCAAGCGCTATCGGGGGGGTTGCAACTTCCTTCAATATACCGTCTTTTCGATAACGAACACGATAGGCTTTTTCGTAGGGTTCAAAATGTATATCTGAGGAGCCATTGTTAATGGCATCCAGTAAAACTTTATTGACGAAGCGCACTACCGGTGCATCATCGAGATCACCGTCACTGCTATCATCGATGTCGTCTTCATCTCCACCTCCGATATCCAGGTCATCAAGGTCGCCATCATCACTTAGATCTGACAGGGAAGTGTCAGTGGCGTGCATAGCCTTTTCAATAATTTCCTTTAGTTTGGTTTCTTCAACCAGGATGGCTTCAGTGCTTGCACCGACGTGGAACTTGATTTCATCCAGGGCTTGCAGATTAGTGGGGTCAGATACAGCAATAAATAATCGGTTGCCACGTTTGAACAGGGGCAGTGCGTGGTGTTTCCGAATTAATTTTTCATCGACTAGTTTGGTGATGTCTTTTTCAAGTTCGATGGAACCAATATCGAATAGAGGGATACCAAATTCCTCTGAACCGGCTGCGGCGATCATTTTTTCATCCGCCAGCTTATTTTCAACCAGATAGCTGACCAGAGGGACTTTTTTCTTATTTGCCGCCTCCTGAGCCTTTTGGGCGTCAACATCGGACAACAGGCCGTCGTTGACCAGTTTCCGAGCTAGACCATTTAGGTTCATTTGTGCTTTAGGAGTTGCCATAGATTCAGTATTTTAGGTGCTTTTTAATGTTAGTGTCTGTGATGCTCGCCACGATAGTTATGTTCTTATGCCGTAGGTACAATAATTTCATAGCCATAAAAAATCAATTAAATCAGTAAATTAAGGTAATCAGGTTCCTTAACAGGTTGTTTTATTTAAAAAGCGCCAAAAATACCTATTACCGTGGTTAATAAGCGGCAGATAACGAGATTTATTTAGGTGAACTTGCCTGATTTGAGATATATGCGGGCAGAAATTGAACGTTATTTAGTCACATAATAGCCCTTGCTGCCAAAATCTTGGTAGTTGCTGAACGGCCATTTCATCGAGATTAAATGTGGTCATAACGGGATACATCCCTACTAGCAAAGAAAACAGGCTCAAAACTGTCAGTAGTGTTAACAGCACGCTTGCAAAAGAAGAGGCAGGGACAGCCTGTTTGCGAGTATTAAAATAAAGACCAAGCATCCAGCCTAGCACTAGAACCATCATAACCTGGCTGTGCGGCATGATGATAATGCCGCTAAACAGGGCATGGACTGCGGCAGTGATAAGCGAGGCGAAAAGGGCTATAGAAATGACAGGATGATTTTCAGCTCCAATGTTTATTTGAGATAAATTGTCTTTTTTAGTCCAGCGCCAAATCCCCCATGAGAACAGAAAAACAACAATCAACGCAGCCGGTAAACCCCACTCCACAGCTATCTGAATTAACGAGTTATGAGGGTGGGCGGGGTATATAGGAAAATGACCTGCAGAAAAGCAGGCAAAATTCATGGGTCCAATGCCCAGTAGAAGGTCGTTTTTCAGTAGTTCCCAGGAATGTAGCCAGATGTACTCTCTGCCT
>JAUWVK010000136.1 GCA_030617485.1 Gammaproteobacteria bacterium | reverse complement strand
CCAATGTCATGCCAACAGTTTACCGGCCGGGCATATTCAAACTCGTTCCCAATGTGATGAGTGCCATGGAACCATCGGGTGGTTACCTGCACAATTTACCCATAGTGCAGTTACCGATATTTGTAGTAGTTGCCATAATGGGCAGACAGCTGAAGGTAAAGCAGGTAGCCATATTCAAACAGCGGCTGAGTGCGGCGATTGCCATTCAACCGTTGCCTGGGTTCCTACACGTTTCGACCACAGTGGTGTTACCGGGCAATGCAGCAGTTGTCACAATGGGGTGACCGCTTCCGGTAAATCTCCAGGACATATTCAAACAACGAGTGAGTGCGATAGTTGTCATGGCACGAATGGATGGTTGCCCGCTAATTTTAAGCATAATAATATAACCGGGGCATGCAGTTCTTGTCACAATGGTGTCCAGGCGACGGGCAAATCAGCTACTCACCTGCAAACCATCGGTGCTTGCGATGATTGTCATACGACCAATGGCTGGATTCCTGCGAATTTCTCACATAACAATATTACTGGCACATGCAGCTCTTGCCACAATGGTACCGTAGCATTAGGTAAGCCGGGTACTCATATTATAACGGTGGCAGAATGCGATGCGTGTCATGTCATAAATGGTTGGTTGCCTGCGACTTTTGATCATTCTGCAATTACAGGTACGTGTAGTGCCTGTCATGATGGTGTGTCCGCGACAGGCAAACCAGCACTTCATGTTCAGACACAATCTGATTGCGAAGCCTGCCATTCAACCAATGCCTGGGTACCGGCGACCTTTGATCATGGCGCAACAAATGGTATTTGCAGTGCCTGCCATAACGGCGTGACAGCGACAGGTAAACCTGGCAATCACTTTGTTACTTCAAAACAATGTGATGTGTGTCATACCGATCAAACCTGGTTACCAGCATTTTATGATCACAGCTTGAATGATTATCCTGGTGGTCATGCGGGATTGGTTTGTGTGGCCTGTCATACGGGTAACGGGGAGTCCATAGCATGGCCTGATGCAAACCGGGATTGTGCAAGCTGTCATTCGAATCGGTGGAATGCAGAACCGCACAAGAAAACAGAAGACCCGACATTGATTTTATATACGCTAAGTGAATTGCGTAACTGCGCGACGTATTGCCACATCTATGAGACTGATGCTTTTGATAAGAATGCGATTAAAGAAAGTCGCCCTGGCGAACACACTTCAAATGCCTGGTAATTTAAGATTGCATCTAACTACGAGTAAATAAATTTTAATGAGAGGGTTGCGGCTTTGGTGTCTGATTATGGGGGGGTATCTTATGATGCTTTCTCAGGCCTGGGCCTTGCCCAGCCAAAATCTGGAGAGTATTGAGTACCTGGAGCATCAGGGTTCCGCGGCCATCGAAATAGGTTTCTCCGAGTCGCTTCAATATTTGTCACATTTCCCTCTAAGAGCGGGCACAACCTTGCGTATTTTTGTTGGGCCAAGAGTTGAGGTAGATCTGTCGGTTGATTCGTTGCCCTATACACAAGCTATGCGGGCACCAAGGTCAAAAGAAATCCCACTTTCACAAGTGACATTTAAAATTAACGAAGCTGGTGAAGCTTCCGTAATTGTCGATTTTGAAAGGGTGGTTAAATTTCTAGTTTCTCCTGGGCGCCGGCCCAACATGCTGTTGATAAAACTTCCGGATCATAAGATATCAACTCGTGTGCAAATACAAAGAACAGGCATTACCCAGGATAAATCTAGCCCGGCGTATAAATTGCTAGCGCTTGGCAGGACGGCATTAAAAAAAGGTGACAATAAACGGGCAATACAGATTTTTACAAAAATGCTAGGTTTGCCCGCCAGCAAGGAGAGGCAGGAAGCGCTGGAGTTGCTTGGTGTTTCTCGTCAGCGTAATGGACAGCATGCTCACGCCAAGGCCATGTATCGTGAATACCTGAAACAATACGCAGATACGGATGGAGCCGCGCGTGTAAAACAACGGCTAAGTGATTTATTGCATGGGCAACTTAAACCCAAAGAGCGACTGAAGGTTTCGAAGAAGGCGGGCAAGAAAACGACCTCGCGATTCTATGGCAGTTTTGCGCAATATTATTATCGCGGACAAAATAGTACTGAAGAAACGGGCACCACGCTTAGTCAGTCCTTATTGTTAAATCAGTTGTCGCTTAGCTGGCGTATTCGAAGTACGGATTACGATGTACGCAACTTTATTTACGCCAGTCATAGCCATGATTTTCTTTCTACAGCGGGTAAACCGGTAACACCACAAACAGCATATTCGCAGATTAAAAATAGCCGGCTTGGGTTTTCAGCAAGGCTTGGTCGACAGACGGGTTCCAAGGGTGGTGTGTTAGGAAAATTTGATGGTTTGCAGGCTAGTTATGATGTTGCGCATAGTATTAGTGTGAATGCGGTCGGTGGCTATCCTGTCAACTTCACCGATAAACGTAGCGTACAAACTACCAAACCTTTTTGGGGAGTTGGTTTAGAGTTTGATGGTGGGAAAAGTCAGGTTGATGTTCTTCCTTATTATATTCGCCAGGATGTTGATGGGATTGTTGATCGCGAGGCTGTTGGTAGTGAATTTCGGTATTTTGGTAAAGGTGGTAACTTTTATAGCCTTGTGGATTATGATATCGCCTATTCTGATCTGAATATTTATCTTTTTCGCGGCCAGTATAACTGGCGAAAAGACACTATTTTTAGTTTGAATTTTGATTACCGGAACAGTCCGTTATTATTTACCAGTAATGCGCTGATTGGCCGAACCGATGTGTCGAGCATTGATGAGTTGCTGGCTATTCTCCCCGAAGATGAAATTCGTGATCGGGCCGAAGAACGGATCGGAGATGCGACTACATTATCCATTGGTGTTGGTCATACTTTTAGTCCTCGCTATCAGGCTAATGCGGACCTCACTATGGCGCAACAGGTATTTGTGATCGAAGACCCTGTTTTGGGGTTGAGCTCGGATACGGAAGTTCAGGTTTATTTTTCAGCTCAACTCATTGCCAGCCGGTGGTTTAACGAACGGGATATCTCTGTGCTCGGGTTTCGTATGTCGCAGACTGGTAGTTATGATGAAGTGTCCCTGTCAGTATCAAACCGATTACCTTTTAGGAAGGACTGGAAGTTTGATACCCGCTTCCGGGTAGATATACGCCAAAATGACTCAGGTGAGGAGCTCACCAAGTATCGCCCGTCTATTCGAATGAACTATCGTCGTACCCGCAGTATGAATTTTGAGATGGAGCTGGGTGTTGAGCTTTGGCGTTACGGAGGAGAGACAAATAATATAGATTTCCAACGAACGTTTGCCAATATGGGGTATCGCTGGAATTTCTAAATCATCATTAAGTGAACTGGTTCACACTTTTTTGTCTCTGGGTGAGTTGGCTAATTAATTCAAGACCGTGGTCTAAAGGCTGCGCACAACAGGACGATAACGGAACTATAGGATGCATCGATGTTGTCCGGGCATTATGGCTCTTTCGTTATAGCTAACAAAAATAGTTAACTAAAATCATCAGAAAATCATGTCAATAAACCGTGATTAGAAACTAAAAAGGATATTCCAGTGAACAAATCACAATACGGTCGCGCCATTGGCTCTCATCTTGGCAAGCCCATCTACGAATCGATTCAGGAAGAAGATACCCGCTACACATTTGACCGCCTGGCGAAATGTGATGCAGAAGGTTGTCCTCTGGATCAGGTCAAAAAGAACGAGTTGCTGGTAAACCCGGGGCTGATTTACAAAAAAGCTTCCTGATTTTTTACCGGGCTAAAAGTTATTGCTCAGGCTTCCTGTTAGCGCTAGAGCCATCAGCGGCCATATTGATCAGTTCAAGGGCTTCATTCTTGTTCAACCATTTCCACGGCAGTGGAATTAAGCCTGGCACCCGCCGGTAGTATTGCCGATAGGCATCTCCGTAACATTCCATCAGTTTGCGTTCTTCCAGATGCGAACCAATCACAAAATACAGCGTCATTAGACCATAGGTCACCAGTTGTACAAGGTGTATATCCTGTGTCCAGAGAATGACCAGTATAAAAAAATACCAGGGGTGGCGGACGAAACGATGCAGGGTTGAGATGTGTAGTTGTTCCGGATCCTCGCAGCTCTGGTGGCGGTTTTTCCACTGAGTGATTCCCAGAAATACCATGTTGTCATAGGATTTCAGGGACCAAATAAATCCTCCGATAGCGACGAACATAAGCCCATTCATTAGTAGTGACCAGCTTCCATGCCATTGCCAGATAACAGGCCCAGGATTTTGTTGCATCAGCCAAAGCAGAGGTAATAGGAGTACTACGGATAACACGTTAAAAACCAGTCGATAGGCAGGCATGACCGTTGGCCAGCGTTTAGCAACGTAGTTTTTCAGCTGATGTGAGGCCAGCAGTGAATGTAATGCGAAATATGTCACAAAACCGATGGTCAATGGAACGAGAGAGATGATTATTTCGTTATTCATGAGTAGACTAAAAATACAGGTAAAATTTCAGTTTATCTATGCAAAGTCGATAGTTAGCTCGAATTGAATG